>CAZCFT010000175.1:0-1517 GCA_964498015.1 uncultured Ignavibacteriaceae bacterium | reverse complement strand
CAGATGAAAAGAACCCATCCGACGTCCGTCAAAGGCCGGACTCTGGATGGGGTACAAGTGTTGCGGGGGGGGATTTTGTAGTTGCACGGCGTTGCCGTGCA
Source organism: uncultured Ignavibacteriaceae bacterium (assembly GCA_964498015.1). Taxonomy (GTDB): domain Bacteria; phylum Zixibacteria; class MSB-5A5; order GN15; family PGXB01; genus CAWEZN01. The sequence goes on along the minus strand of CAZCFT010000175.1, from coordinate 1,416 downwards.
TATTATTGACACGGCACGCCGTGTCACTACTTTGATCTTTCACCCCCATTAATGAGAGGGTATAAATATGTCCATAAGCAAAGAACAGCTCCCCGAAAATCGCAAAACAAACCCATTAATTTTGCATCACAAATTGGAAAATCCGGCTGTTGACAGATGACTTTAAGCGTCGCCGCTAATTATCGTCACAATAATAACTTATCAGAAGATAAATGCCCCAACAATGATACAGATAAAAATTCAAAAAACGAACCCAAATTCGGCAGATCCGGCATTTCCGGAGTCGCTGACAAACTACTACAATGAAAGTAAAAAATGACCAATCAAAGCCAAGTATGGGGCTAAGATGGGCTTACTTTCTCTTCCAAGTATCTTTCAGCGACACAATCCGGTTGAAGACAAATGCTCCCGGTTTGGAGTCAATGGCATCAATGCAGAAATACCCATGCCGCATAAACTGAAATCTGTTCCCCGGCTTGGCATTGGCGAATATCTTCTCGATTTTGCACCCTTTGAGAGGAATCAGCGAATCAGGATTTATCTTTTCCTTGAAATCGCTCCCATCGCTGTCATCTCCCGGATTCTCGGCAGTGAACAGATGATCATAAAGCCGCACTTCGGCCACAATTGCATGATTGGCCGATACCCAGTGGATAGTCCCTTTGATTTTCCTGCCGTTTTTCGCTTCTCCCCCGCGCGTCTCCGGGTCGTAGGTACAGTGCAACTCAACGATCTCGCCGGTCTTATCATTCTTGACCGCACGCGCCAGCCTTATGAAATAAGCATGCTTCAATCGCACTTCATTATTGGGTGTCAGACGGAAATACCCCTTGGGCGGATTCTCCATGAAATCCTCCCGCTCGATATACAATATTTTCGAGAACGGTACCTTGCGCGTCCCCATAGATGGATCTTCCGGATTGTTGACCGTCTCAAATTCTTCGACCTGATTATCCGGATAATTATCTATGATAACTTTCAATGGCCGCAAGACCGCCATCACTCGTGGCGCGCGCAAATTCAAATCCTCGCGGACACAATCCTCAAGCACGGCCACATCTACCATGCTGTCGCGCTTGGCGACCCCAATCCGCTCGGCAAAAGTTCTGATAGATTCCGGAGGATATCCGCGACGCCTCAGACCGGAGATAGTCGGCATCCTCGGATCATCCCAGCCGGATACTATCCCTTCACGCACCAATTCCAGAAGCCGGCGCTTGCTCATGACCGTATAGGTCAGATTCAGCCGTGCGAATTCAATCTGGCGCGGGTGGTGTATTCCCAGTTCATCGATATACCAATCATAGAGCGGGCGATGAGCCTCAAATTCAAGGGTGCAGATGGAATGGGTGATCCCTTCGATGGAATCCGACTCGCCGTGCGCCCAGTCATACATCGGATAGATACACCATTTAT
>CAZCFT010000174.1:0-1518 GCA_964498015.1 uncultured Ignavibacteriaceae bacterium | reverse complement strand
GCAATATAGGCGGGAGGTCTCAAGCTGGAGAGAAGCTCCGCAATCCTGATTGGATACCCGGCTGTGGCAACATCACGCCCCATCGGCGTCGTTGTCGTCTTTTGATGAGGCATTGTCGTCGGCGCCATCTGTCCGCCGGTCATACCATAAATGGCATTATTGACGAAAATGACTGTAAATTTCTCACCGCGATTGGCAGAATGTATGATTTCACCCACCCCTATCGATGCCAGATCACCGTCCCCCTGATACGTAAAAACAATCATATCCGGGCAAAGTCTCTTGAAAGCCGTTGCCAAAGCCGGGGCGCGGCCATGTGGTGATTCCATGAAATCGACATTGAAATAATTATATGCAAAAACAGAGCATCCCACCGGCGCCACTCCGACTGTTCTTTCCCTGATACCCAATTCATCTATTGTTTCGGCTACCAAACGGTGAATTACCCCATGCGTACACCCGGGGCAATAACTGGTTATATTGTCGCTCAAAGCTTCCGGTCTGCCAAAAATAGTCAATGAGTCTTTCATCATATTTTCGCCCTTATTCCCGCTTTATCGACCCAAGTTGCTTCTTGACCGCTTCTTTGACCTCTTCCGGCGTAGGCACAATTCCTCCGGTTCGACCGTAGAAGCCAATCGGCTTTATACCCATAACAGATTTTTCAATATCCTCAAGCATCTGACCCATGCTCATCTCAACCGTCAGAAGCGTCTCCACATTCGGTTTGACAATTTCACGATAGACTTCCTTCTCAGGGAATGGAAATAGAGATATCGGACGAAACAGCCCAACGTTTATTCCCTCTTCTTCGAGCTCATCGATGGCAGTCTGGCAGATACGAGCCATGGTGCCATAGGCGAATATCAAAATTCTATTTCTGTTATTCACTTTATACAATTCGTAGCGAACTTCATCCGACTTCATTCGAGCATACTTTTCGGCCATCCTGATATTATTCGCTTCAAGCTGAGCGGGATCAAGATAAAGCGATTTAATAATATAGGATTTTCTCCCCTTTGCTCCGGTCAATGCCCAATCTTTGGGCGGAAGGGGCGGCTCCTCATACTTATCCGGAAATTCGACCGATTCCATCATCTGGCCTATCATCCCATCGCCAATTAACATCACCGGGTTCCGATACTTGTCTGCCAGATAAAAGCAAAGCATCATGAGATCGACTGCCTCTTGAACCGACGATGGCGCCAGAACAAGAACTCTATAATCTCCATGCCCTCCCCCCTTTGTGGCTTGAAGATAATCTGATTGGGCAGGAAGAATTCCGCCAAGCCCCGGTCCTCCGCGTACGATATTCACGATCACAGTCGGTACATGGGCCCCCGCCATGTACGAAATCGCTTCCTGCATGAGACTGATACCGGGACTTGATGAAGTCGTAAACGCTCGCTTGCCGGTGCAGGCGGCTCCAAAAAGCATATTGCCGACCGCAACCTCACTCTCGGTCTGAACAAAAACCCCTCCCACTTCAGGGAGACGGCGCGACAGATACTCCGCTAC
>CAZCFT010000173.1:0-1661 GCA_964498015.1 uncultured Ignavibacteriaceae bacterium | reverse complement strand
TGTTCCCCGCCACGCTGAGAAAATAGGATAAGAAGCCTCTCCTGATTGGAAAAGCTCAGAGACGGAAATTTATCATTATTGATGATTTCAGCGATTATTACCAAATGGTCATCGCCCTCGAATTCCAGTAGAGCATCGATCGCCATTTGGCCGACCACTTCATCCTTATCCCACACCATGCGCGCCAGCAGATCAAGTCCGCGCCGGGATCTATTCGATACCAGCCCTTTTACGATCTGAAGCCGCACTCGCGGGTCCTCGTGGCCAATAGCTTTTTCTAAATATGAGAAAGCTTTGTCGCTCCCTATTACCGAGAGAATAGCCGCTGTACTACGAACGACAAACCATCGACGGTCGTATATTCCACGGGCTATGATATCAATATGCTCATGCCCCGTTCCCGACAAATAGGCGCACAGGGCTTCGCGGTGATGACGGTGTTCCAATTCTCCCAGAAGGTCGGTTATCGCTGAAAGAGCTTCCCAGCCGAAAATACTCAAATAGTTATTTATTTTATCGCGGCTAATTTTCTGATCATTATTGAGAGCCAATTTGAGATAATCAAGATTCTGCCGGCTTCCCGCCATCGCCAGAGCATTGACTATTCTCTCGCTCCATTGCGGATGATCTTTTGCCGTCTGCGCCTGAAATTCCTTCAACAGGTGCAGAAGCTCCCCTGCTTGATCGATATTTCCGGTCTTCAAAAATTCCGTCTGAAGCCTTTCCAGAGTGGCGACTGTTTCGCTAAAATCCGAAAACTCGCTTTCTTGATTGAGAATTTCCCTTAGCAACTCAATCGATACCGAATAAATCTCGAACTCCGAATCATGGCGGAGAATTCCCTCCACCCTTTCCTGATCAGCCTCTCCCATGGCAAAAGCCTCATTCAATATCAAAGCTGTATCTGCCACTGTCGCTTTTGTCTTCGGCGGAGTTGGATTATAACCCATCCGCTTCTCAGCGACCTCATCAATATAAACAGAGGCTTCTCCTCCCTGACTCGCCGTCAATACTGCCGACCCGCTTCCGGCCGTGTTCTTATGCTCAGGACCTTTGTCATCGTCAAGAAATATGCTGGAATAGACAACCTTGCCGGAATCATCGCTTCCGCCCGATTTTCTTCTTATGAATGAATCATCGCTTTCCATCGATACCTGCACCACCATCTCGCCGGAATATTCGCGCAAAACCAAATCCTCCAGCGTGCAATAATCGAATCCCGGAATATTTGTCTGCCAGAAGAGACTGACCAGATCGCTTGCTCCCTTTTCATGGTTGACAAAAGCCTTCATCACTTTGAAAAATTGATTTAATTCCTCGACGCCAAAATTATTGGAGAATGAAATTACCGTAATGCCGGCGTCGAAAAACAGCTGTGCCAGCGATTCGTCCGCCTCTCCGTCTTTGAAAACTATCTCGCCTTGATATTGGATCTCCCCTTTTCCAATATTGAAGGACAGACCGCCGGTTTCGCGAATTAGATCGATGAAACGCTCGCTAAATGACTCTTTAAGTTTAGCCGGAAGAGGATTATTGTCCGGATAGACCGAGACAATTTTGATCGTCTTGATAAGATCAAATAATATTCTTGAAATATCTTTCTTAAGATTATCGGGCAATTTTTCCTTCATGCTAACTGTCTCGCAAAAGGATTTTATCCT
>CAZCFT010000172.1:0-1882 GCA_964498015.1 uncultured Ignavibacteriaceae bacterium | reverse complement strand
AATTTTTCGGCATTAGTATCGCCTCATTTAGAATCGCTGGAGGAATTTTGCTTCTATTTCTCGGAATCGCCATGATGCATGCCCGCCAGAGCGGAAGCAAGCATACTCCCGAAGAAGACAAAGAAGCTGTCGGAAAAGAAAATATCGCCGTGGTCCCGCTGGCGATGCCGCTCCTTGCCGGGCCGGGAGCAATTAGCACGATGATAATTTACTCTCAGGAAGCGACTGGCTGGGGGCATCGAGGAATACTAATCGCGAGCAGTGTTGTTGCCGCTCTGACCATCTGGATTGCGTTGCTGTTAGCCATTCCACTCAGCAAGCATCTTGGGAAAACAGGGATAAACATCGTCACCCGCGTTATGGGACTTATATTAACTGCCATCGCAGTCGAATTCATCGCTACAGGTCTTGGGCAGATTTTTCCGGGATTGATTAGCTAAATCCGAATCTGAATAGATTCGACATAGGGAATTCGACAATTCCCAAATATTATTCAAACTCCATCTTCTTCATGGTCTCTCTGACTTTAATCAGAAATTCAAGTATTCGTGGTTCCTGATAGTCCGGATATGTCCAGGGAAGAGGCTTGAACTGCCTTTTCTCATAGACAAGAGTGATTTCAGCGTAGATTCCATCTCTCAAGTAAATCCGATGCGAGAAATCTTTGGTTGATGCCAGAGTTAGACCCGATAAGGTCATGATACCGGGATCAAGATTCACTGTCCGGAAAACAAAATCGCCGGTCTTATCTCCGAATTTCTCCTCAAGTTTGTTGGAAAATAATTTAATATCGGCCAGTTGGTCACGCTTCACCATTTTTTCAAAGGCGAAAAATTTCCTTTTTAATTTATCGCCCATCTCTTCCTGATAATAATCAGTATGGCTAAAATCCAAAATTTCAGTTTCCAATTCCACATGGCCGAATTTCTTCTCGAATTGTATAATGGCCGATTGTAATGCTTCCGGCGATGAATAAATGGCCGATAATATCAGTTTCACCGGCAATGGTTTTTTTATTCTTCCCATATTTTGCGATCAGTTCAAATTGTGTTAGGTCCTATTTTGACTTCAGCCGGGATGAGACCTGACGCACCCGCGTGGTTCTTCCCTCGGCATGGTTTCAAGCATAATCCGCAAATATACATGCCGTAATCATTCTCACGGGCAAATCTCTGTAATTGCTCCGAGCATGCCTTAAGATTGAATTCCTCTTTTCTCTCCGAAATCGCCTGTACCGGACAGGCCTTGATACAGGCGCGGCAATCCCCACAATCTTCTTCCGACAGACTATCCGCTTCAAGGTTAAGATCAGTCAGCACGGTCACTAACCGCACCTGAGAGCCATATTTCTTATTCACCAATAAATTATTTTTTCCCCGCCACCCCAAACCGGCCTTGTAGGCAATTTCCCGGTGAGAAAGATGCGCGGTCATCGGGTTTCGCTTAAGTACCATCGACGCCGGAATCGGCAGAGCCTTGTGGCCCAGGACCATAATTTCCGAGGCGATAAGAAAGGCTGTATCGTCAAGTATAGCATTTACCTGTCGGTAGTGTGCCTTATAAATCATATTGGGGCGATCAACCAGAGTCCTGAGAACCGGCTCGGCCAATGGGACGCCAATTGAAATTGCCGTATTAAGTTTTTCTGAAATTTTCTTGATTTCGTGATGAAATGTCTCTCTCAAATCATCTATTCTACAAACTCCAAACAGCCCGGCGCCTTTGGAGACAGCCATTTCACGGAGCTTGGCCTTTGTTTCCGCTTGATTCATGGGGAGCATTATAATCAATATATAACTTAAGTCAAATATCAGTTTCCTGAACAGGCTCAGATTCCGGTTGCTAAACTATAGATAAAAAAATATATTTGCATTTTAACGGA
>CAZCFT010000171.1:0-1938 GCA_964498015.1 uncultured Ignavibacteriaceae bacterium | reverse complement strand
TAACGGTCGTCGTACGGTAGCCAGGGGTTATCATAAAGAGTGACATTGGCGCCGATTGAAAAGAGGTCTTTTGATAACTGCTCGGCCGAGCGGGAAGCGGAGCCCTTTTCAATCATCCTGTTTACAAAATCTGTGATTCCATCTTTCCCCTCGGGTTCGGTGGCACAGCGGTTCATCCCGATGACATTTAGGGCGAAAACTCGGCTATCAGGATTTGATTTGATAACTACAGTTAACCCGTTATTAAGGACTTCTCGAAGATAGGTGGCGTACCGTTTTTCAGCGCCCGAGGTTTGTTTTATTTCCGGCATTTTGAAGTCTTTGCCAGAAGTCAGGTCATATATCGGAAATTTCGTGGTCCGATAATGCGCCAGAACAGCATCATTGCTTGGCCCCGATGGCTGGTAAATAGGTTCTTTTTCGTCTCTCTGAGGGTAAACTACTGTGGCTATATAGTTGACGGGCGAGAGATAATTACGATAGGCTTTTTCCATGTCCTGCAAAGTCACGGAATCGACGCTATTTTGGAATTTTTCAAAGAATTCCCACCCAGTGACGGCCATCAAAGGGGCGATAGTGAATCCATAATAATGAAGCTTTTCGGACATATAGATTTCGTTGCACCTGCGGCTGACTTTGTATCCATTTAGAAGCTCCTCTGATGGCGGATTGGTCGCCAGACTCTCGACAACAGAATTCGTAATGGCAATGATGCTGTCGGCCAATTCTTTCTTTTCGGTCAAGACCTGAATATTGAATCGGGAAAATTCGCCCTTGGTATCAAGGCTGGCTGAAATTGAGGACGCCATCGGCTCTGATCCGGTTTTCAAGATTTTGGCAAGCGGGGAATTTTCTTCATCGGAAAGATAGCTTTCCAGAAGCGCAAACGCATAATAGCCCGGATCGGCGAATTTCGGGGCTTCTATGGAGAAATTAATATAGGTCGATTTCGATTTGGCGGCAGTCCTGAAAACCTGCTTTCCGGAAAGCTTCTTGTATTCAAAAACCGGAGGGGGCGGAAGCTCTGCTTTGCGGAATTTGCCGAAAATCGATTTCACCAGCTCGGTCATCTCGGCTGATTCAAAATCCCCAATAATTAACATGGTCATATTATTGGGTCCGTAGAAACGCTTCCAATAGTCAATGACTGCTTCGCGGGGGATATTGGCAATGGTTGACTCGAATCCAATAACCGGCTGGGAATAGGGAGTCCCACTCATGCTTTTTTCAACAGAGAAGTTCTCAGCCTCCGACCCTTCAGCATCATTATCTTTTTTCATTTCTTCAATTACGATCTTTCGCTCTTTCGGGAATTTATCTTCCGGGAAATTGGAATTGAAAAGCATATCGGCCTGGGTAGCCATGCCGTAATTGATATAGTCTTTTGGCATCAATACCAGATAGGCGGTATATTCCTCGCGGGTGAAAGCGTTGATATACCCGCCAAGCCTTTCTATTCCGCCGGTAATCTCTTCCCCGGTGTGGGAAGGTGTGCCGTCGAATAATAAATGCTCCAGAAAATGGGTGACGCCATTGTTATACGGATCTTCATATTTGCTCCCCGCCTTGACAAAAATAAGGCTGGTAACCATGGGGGAAGCATGGTTTTCTTTCAGGATAACCTGCATGCCATTATCAAGAGTGAATCGTTGTATAGGGGGCTGAGCCATAGCTGATAAAAGGCCAAGAAGTATCAGCAATATGGAAGCTCCCACGGGCAAAATAGTCCGGTTGATTTTATGATTTTCAATAGGCCTGGCCATTCTTTTCTCCTTTGGTTATACCATGTTCAAAAAAATTACAGACTCCAATTTTCTTTGAGTTACCACGATTCCATGTAACTCCATTTATGTTAGAATCTTAAGGTATCAGCTCTGCTTAAGCCTGTCAAGAAGAAAGGCAAGATTGAGGTTGACAATTGGCCGATTAGAAATATAT
>CAZCFT010000170.1:0-1963 GCA_964498015.1 uncultured Ignavibacteriaceae bacterium | reverse complement strand
GCGAACGATATATGAAACGACCGGCTGGGGAGTGTAGTAAACGCCGCGCCTTTCCCGTTCTTTAGGGTTATACTCAGCCAAAAAGGTCTCGTAGAAATGGAAGATGGGGTCGCTACCTTTGCCTTCACTAAAATATTGGTGCAGGATGTTTTTGACATCGGCAATGGCGAGGATTTCGGCAATGTCATCAACCGTCGCGGCCATTTGTTCAGGCAGGTCGAATGAAACGAACTGGAATATTTCGCGAAGAATGCCGATTGTTTTTGGGATCAGATCATAGGCCAGTTTACGATGAAATTTTCCATTAGCACGGGTGCGGGCGGCAAAAAGGCCATAGGTGATAGTTTGGGCGTAGAGATCGGCAAACTCATCGGGCTTAAGATTGGCGATAAGGTGTTTCTGAAAGGCTTCATAGAAGCCCAGAATTTTCTTCGCACCGGCACTGGTCGCCTCGCGGATTTCTTCCTTAATGATATCATCTCTAAGGAAGCGAGTGCGAATGGCGAGTTGCTTTGCGAGAGCCTCGGCAGTTAAGCTTGTGGGGAGCGAGAATTGCAGGAATCTCTCAAGCAAATTGATAAATTCCGGTATATGTTCGGCAGGCGGAATCGTCTTCAATTTCGCCGGAATAAAGGGGCGCGCAAGGAGAACCTGTTCAATACATTGACCGTTGCGATAAAGTCTGAATTCATAGAAATTGGTCAGGATGAGATTGGGGAATGTAGAAATATATCTCTCCAGTTGCTCGGCGGATTCTATCTCGTCAAGATCGGCTTTGGGCTGTTTTGCCTCGACATAGCCTACCTGGGAATGCTTGCCGTCCCAAACACGGAAATCGGGATTGCCGCCTTCGGTTTTCTTCGGCAAAATGGTAACACTAATTTTCTTGTGTCTTTTGGTTTCGGAGAATTCCTCCAATAGAGTCGCAAAGGCTGAATAGTAGGACTCCTCGCGGGCATCGCCGCGTTTGGTAATAGAGGCAATTTTCTTGATGTATTTATCGATCATCGCTTGTCAAATATAATATGGATTACGGGTGGCACAATATAAAAGTCGGGAATGGCAAGTAACCCTCGCCCCTGACCACAAGACCCTCACCCCTGGCCCCTCTCCCAGTGGGAGAGGGGGGAAAGCCTATTTGTAGGGGCGTTGGACTATCTTGTAAGTCATAAAGTTATAGCTGTGGAATCCGGTCAAAATAGAAATATTTATAGTTTGCCTGGAATTTTTCCGAATATTTAGGTGGAAACACAAATGGGATTTATATGAAAGTTATTAGACGGGAAGAACAGCAGAAGATCAGGCGACAGACCTCAGAAACCCTGACAGTCTTTGATCAGAAAACCGGCGAGCCGATCGGCGAGGTTTTGGATATGTCGGCCAAAGGGCTGAAATTGGTCGGAAAGGGCCCAATCGCAAGTCGGCGGATTTATTATTGCCGGATGCCGCTCAAGAAAAATATTGATGGTTGTGAGGAAGTGTTTTTTGACGCGGAGTGTCGCTGGTGCAAAAAGTCAGACGAAGCCGGAAAGTACAATTCCGGATTTCTGCTTCGCTATTCGTCGCCGAAAGACGCCGCAATAGTGCAGAAATTAATCTTTTCCTGGATGGTCAACCGGACGGAGAGGATGAGCATAAGGTAGCAGAGTTAGCCGTAAGGGTTTAATAAATCCCGCCAAGAGTCGGGCCTTAAGGGCAAACCCCTACGAAATATGTGTCAGTTCACCGCGTGGCAGAGCCGCGCTAAGGAGCTGACACAACCGTTAATTCCGTCAGGAAGGGGGAGGCTATCCCACAAGTTGAAAAATGGCGAAAGCACGGATCAGATGAAATGTTGCGTTCAAACTAAGCCCTTGTCTTGTGGTCGGTTGGTCCTCAGACCAACCGCAAAAAAGACGGCGGCGGGTTTGAGAACCCGCCGATCACAGTACTTATGGGACAGCCTCGGGGTTCCTGACGGCGC
>CAZCFT010000169.1:0-2172 GCA_964498015.1 uncultured Ignavibacteriaceae bacterium | reverse complement strand
GATATCTCTTCACTGTATTCGCCGATGATCGGAGTCTTACATGGTCAGCATATTCCTGGAATAGCTCATCAACCCTTTTATCAAGAGGAGCTAACCCTAATTTCTCCAGTCGCTGGGAGTTTTCCATGGACTCAATCTTTCTCTTGAGATCCCGGGCTTCTTTTAGATTTCCGGCTCTTATCCATTTGTGTTTCCCTCTGTAGGAAACCACCAAATAATAGACCTTTTCCCCGTTTGCAGATTTTTTAAAATGGATACTGGCCATAAAAACCAAATAAGTCAGTTAGAACCTTGTTAGAAATATACAAAATCGGCGAGGAATTTGTCAATAACTATTTGTAAATCAGCAAGATAATTTGTTAGAAAAATATGATACGGAGAGGCTGGGATTCGAACCCAGGGTCCCCGAAGGGACAACGGTTTTCGAGACCGCCCCGTTCGACCGCTCCGGCACCTCTCCTCTACTGTTCAAAACGACAACGGCCAAATAAGCAGATTAAGGCCGACTTGTAAAGTGTAAATTTTAGTAGAGCTTTTCCCTTTTCGCCAGAAAGGCGTAGAGGGCATAATCGAACGGCACCGATGTATCTATCAGATGATAATCAATCTGGCTTTGACGGCATTCCGAGGCGATTCTTTCGGAAAACTCTTTCGACATCCGGGCGAAATGCTTCTTTATCTGCCATGGGAGAGTCGTAATTTCTTCGCCGGTCTCCAGATCCTTGAATATCGCCTCGGTCGGAAACGCAAAATCCCGTTCGCGCGGGTCGAGAATATGGAAGAGAATCACTTCATGCTTTTTGTGGCGAAAATGTTTGAGACCGGAAATAATTTTGTCGGGCTCATCCAATAAATCGGAGAGAATGATAATCAGTCCGCGACGGCTGATTCGTTCCGCCATTTCGTGCAGAGCTATCGCAATATCAGTTTTGTCGCTCGGTTTCTGATTAGCCAACTCTTGAAGTAAAATATGTATATGTCCCGATTTGCTACGAGGCGGAAGATAGCGGCGGATTTTTTCGTCGAATGTGACCAGCCCGACCGCATCCCGCTGTTTGAGCATCATAAACGACAGCGCCGCCGCCAGAAGCGAAGCATAATCAAGTTTGATTGTCCCGCCCGAGCTGTACCCCATCGAAGCCGAGCAATCCAACAGCAAATACCCCTTGAGATTGGTTTCTTCTTCATACTGCTTGATATAGTACCGGTCGGACTTGGCGAAAACTTTCCAGTCGATATCGCGGATATTATCCCCCGGCATGTACTGCCGATGCTCCGCGAATTCGACCGAGAAACCGTGGTACGGCGATTTATGCAGTCCGGCGATGAACCCTTCGACCACCATCCGGGCGCGAAGTTCCATCCCCTTGAGTTTCCCGACAGTGTCGGGATCGAGATATTTTCTATATGAGGTTTGTAGCATATTCTAAATCATGCATAGAGCGTCGGGTTTCCTGCCCGGGGTTTGATAAATCAAACCCCTACAGTGTCGCCTTCTTCCTCAAATCGATAAAAATCCTTATGCACATGTACAACACTGTCGCCAGTAGAGGGGGGCCGCCGATGTACGTCAGTATTTTTCCATAGACGCAAGTATCCAGTCCGGCCAACCCAACAGCATGAATGAAAATGGAGATCGCCAAAATCCAATATGCAATCTTCTTCGTCCGTGGCGGTACAGCGCTGAAGAAGAATATCAGACCGAGCGCGAAGTAGAGCGCGGTGTGGCCATTCAGATGCACATGCGCGAGCTTGAAATTATCAACAAATTTCTCCCATGTGGTTTGCTCCTGTGCGCCGGCAAAATTGCCCAAATTATCAGGGTTGATCGGCTCTTCCTGCCCGGAATCAGCCCAATTGGGGGCGGTCACTGCTTCAGAATCGGCCATAATACTTTGCATGTCGCCCTGATAATCATAATTGGCGACCGCCGTCTGCTCGTCTTCGTCAGCTCCGAATATTCCCGATTCAATGGTGGCCAGTGTCCCGGCCCAGAGAAAAACTCCCAACATCAAGGCGGTAAAAAGGCCGACAAAGGTTTTTCCGTACGGGGGAAGTTTGGTAAGATTGAAATCGTTTAACATAGAATCATATAGTCCATTATATTAGAGGCTTTAATGAAATAGTCGGATTTGTCATAATCGATGTGCATCAAGAATTAGATCTGCGACG
>CAZCFT010000168.1:0-2431 GCA_964498015.1 uncultured Ignavibacteriaceae bacterium | reverse complement strand
AAATTGGTAACCCACCCAACGGGTGGGATTTTCTAACTGCATGCAATCTGTCTTGTCTATCACTGCACCACAAATCTACCTCCGACCCCCGCACTGTCAATCAATAATATCTTTTCTCTAACCCCTTGTCAATCATATCCCGCGCCCCAAATTCACTACAGCCTCGATGTTGATTCCCGCCCTGCCCCATATATAAAAAGGACACAATTATGTCAATCAGCAGAAAACAACTTATTGCCAACAGGAAAAACGCCCGAAAATCAACTGGTCCCAAAACCCCTTTCGGCAAATTCCGCTCCTCCCGCAACGCCTACAAACATGGTCTTTACTCCAAATACAATATTGAAGCAACAATCCGGGACCTCTCCCCGCTTGAGCAATATCAATTTATAAAGAATCTTCTAAAACAGATCGAAGCCGACATGGTTGGTAAATCCGGCTATCGACGGACCGGAAAAGACAAATTTCATACCCCCTTCATTGCCCGCCTCAGAAATAATCCTTAACCGACTTCCCCTCGGAGGATTTAAAATGAACCCACCCATTTTGCCTCACAATTCACTTTCATCGCTTCCCGCAACAGCCACTGCATCAACAATATACTGTGATGATATTTGCCAAAAAGTACCGCCGAAAAAAATCCAAAAAACAAACCCAATTTCCACAACTTATTGATTATCAAATGATTATGCGCACAAAATTCGGTTCGTTTGTGTTCCTTGCCGAACCTATTGCAAAACCAATATCCGGAATCGCTGCCAAACTACTACAATGAAAGTAAAAAATGACCAAACAAACCCATCTTGCGAAAATCATAATAAGCGGCGCCCCAATGCGGCCAAGTCGCTTTATGTTATTGCTTTATCAGCGCCATTGCTTCAGCGCGGGTGGCATCCTTGCGAAGGACGCCGCGAATGGCCGATGTAACAGTCCTCGATCCCGGCTTCTTCACCCCTATCATGGTCAGACACAGATGCTCCGCCTCTATGATAACCAACAGGCCTTTAGGCGTAAGTACTTTATTGAGAGTGTCGGCAATATCCGAAGTCAACCGCTCCTGTACTGTCGGCCGATGCGAAAGTACTTCGACTATCTCAACCAGATTGGAAAAACCGGTGATTTTATCCGTCTGAGGTATATATGCGATATGTACCTTTCCGAAAAAAGGGAGGAGATGATGCTCGCACATCGAATAGAATGAAATGTCGCGGACAATTATCAGCTCATCTTTATTGGGAGTAGTATAGAGCTTTAGTGATTTTTCAGGCTTGATTTTGATGCCGTCAAAAACTTGCTGGTAGAATTCAAAAATCCGCTCCGGGGTTCTTTTCAGTCCTTCGCGTTCCGGATCCTCGCCGATCCCCTCAAGAATCAGCTGGACCCCCTTTTTGATTTTTTCCTTATCCATCAAGTTTCGGCGCCGGTTCCGGAGCAAGCGCTTCATCAGCGCCCAGGCGGCCAATGATTACATCTATGGCATGACCGTCAAGAACCTCTTTTTCACGAAGCGCTTTGGCGACGGCGTCAAGTTTGTCGCGATGATTGGTCAGGATGTCATATGCCATTCTCTCGGCCCTTTCGACAATGGCGCGAACCTCCTCATCAATCATCCGAGCCGTATCTTCCGAATAGTCGCGATGCTGGGCGATTTCACGTCCCAAAAATATCTGCTCTTCGCGGCGCCCGAAAGTAATCGGCCCAAGCTTCTCCGACATTCCCCATTTGCAAACCATGTTATGGGCGATTTCGGTAATTCGTCTCAAATCATCCGATGCGCCGGTAGAAAGTTGATTGAAGACAATTCTTTCCGCCACGCGCCCGCCCATAGCATAGACTAACCTTGTCTCCAGACGCTCTTTCGAATGTGTATGTCTTTCATCTACAGGCAGGAAATGTGTCAGCCCAAGCGCCAGTCCCCGCGGAATAATAGTAACCTTGTGCACCGGATCGGCATCAGGAAGGTATTTGGAAACCAGCGCATGACCGGCTTCATGATAGGCAATCATTTTCTTTTCTTCTTCCGGAATAACCAGAGACCTTCTTTCCGTGCCCATCATCACTTTATCTTTGGCTTCCTCAAAATCTTCCATTACTACCGCTTCGCGGTTTTTCCTGGCGGCTAATAGCGCCGCCTCATTGACCAAATTGGCCAGATCAGCTCCGGATAATCCTGGCGTGCCGCGCGCCAGAATGTCAAGTTTGACGCCCTCGCCAAGTTTTATCTTCTTCGTATGGACATTCAGGATGCCCTCACGACCGCGAATATCGGGAGAATCAACTATAATCTGACGGTCAAATCGACCCGGGCGGATCAGGGCTGGGTCCAAAATATCCGGGCGGTTCGTGGCCGCAATAAGAATAACGCCCTCATTGGACTCAAATCCATCCATCTCAACCAAAAGCTGATTTAATGTTTGCTCGCGTTCGTCAT
>CAZCFT010000167.1:0-2451 GCA_964498015.1 uncultured Ignavibacteriaceae bacterium | reverse complement strand
GGTCAGGTTGAATTGAATTTACCTGAGGGATTCGTTCTGGATCAAAACCATCCCAACCCGTTCAACCCGACTACTACCATAGAAATGACACTGCCGGTTGCTTCCAGCTGGACTATCAGCATCTATAATGTCGCCGGACAGAGAGTAGATGAGTTCAGCGGATACAGCGAAGCCGGAATTCTTTCAGTTGTCTGGGATGCTTCAAGATATGCCTCGGGAGTTTATTTCTACAGGGCCCAGGCAGGTTCTTTTGCGGCAACCAAGAAAATGGTGTTATTAAAGTAGTGACTTCTCTGCATTCGCATAATTGCGATGACACTTAATAATAACCGGCGGGATTATCCAACCCGCCGGTTTTTGATTATGGAATCAGCAAAATATCTGTTGCCGGAAATGAATTCTGGGCTATCTTGGGGCATGTTAGTTAGCAAACCTTTTTGTGTCGCAGCTCTTTTGGTCTTGATTGCCATGCTTGTCATGAATTGCGGTTCCCCAAATAGAGCCACCTTTACCAGCCGTCCGGATCGGACAGGCCCTCTGGATACCCTTGGAGCGGGACGGTATAAGACAATCCTCCCTTCGCGGGCTATGACCGCTGAATTTGCCGTGCCTGACGGGGATTCCTGCAAAGTATTAATCGAGCTTCACCAGGCCAGCACGCAACTTGTCCGAATTCTCGCCGATTCGGTCTATGCCCCCGGAAAGCACACTCTCAATTGGTTGGCGGTCGATCAGAATAATAGGGGGCTGAATTTCGGAATCTATTATTATCTATTTGATATTTGCGGAAAAATATCGACCCGCAGGATAACCTATCGCCCTACGCGGTATTGATCTAATTCATTCTCCTTTCTCACAATTATCCTATCAGTTTCCCAATTGGCCTAAGTTGGCTTGGTGAAAAATGTTGCATGATGTCATGCTCATTGGAAAATTGTGCAATTTTTGATATACAATAATATCCCCGAACGCCGATACAGTATGGTAAATCTGCCCGTGTGAAAAATAGGGAAATTTTTTGTCTAAGGAGAGGACATGCCCAGCATTCTTGTTATAGATGACAAAGATTCCATGCGCACGATGCTCTCGCAGACCCTGCTTGAAGAAGGGTATCAGGTGGATGTTGTCGAAGGGGGCAAAAAGGCGCTCGATCTGGCCCGTTTGAAGAATTATGACCTTGCCGTCACTGATCTGAAGATGCCCGATATGGATGGCTTACAGGTCTTATCAGGTCTAAAAGAGATCGACGGCGATATTTCCGTTATAATTATGACTGCCTATGGTACGGTTGAATCGGCGGTCGATGCCATGAAAAAAGGGGCGTTTGACTTTATTACCAAACCGTTTGAACCTGACCATCTGACCGTAATAATAGAACGGGCGCTTGAAAATCGCCGACTAATTGCAGAGAATTCGCTCCTGCGAGAGGAACTGGCGCAGAATCTTGGTTTCAGCGAAATAATCGGCCAGAATGAAAAAATGAAAGAGGTTTCGCGTTTAATTCAGAAAGTGGCCGCATCAGACACCTCAGTCTTAATTCTGGGCGAATCCGGGACAGGCAAGGAGCTCTTTGCCAGAGCGATTCATAATCTTTCGCCCCGCCGCGATAAGCCGTATGTAGCTATTAACTGCGCCGCTATCCCTCATGAATTATTGGAGAATGAATTATTTGGCTCCGAAAAGGGGGCCTATACCAGCTCAGTATCGCGCAAAATGGGTAAATTTGAAATTGCCGAAGGCGGGACGGTATTTCTCGATGAAATCGGCGATATGGATATATCGCTTCAGGCGAAGCTCCTGAGGGTGCTTCAGCAAAAGAGTTTCGAGCGTCTGGGAGGGACCAAGGCGGTATCGGTAAATGTGCGGGTCAATGCCGCCACCAATATGGACCTGAACGAAATGATAAAACGGAAGCAATTCCGCGAGGATTTATATTATAGGCTGTCGGTTTTTCCGATAACCATTCCTCCATTGCGCGAGCGTTCCGATGATATTCGCCCGCTGGCGGAATATTTCGTGAATAAATACTGCCGTGAGATGAAGAAGCAGTTGAAATCGCTCTCCAAAGAAGCCCTGGCTCTGTTGGAAAGATACAACTGGCCGGGAAATGTCAGGGAGCTGGAGAACACGATTGAAAGGGCCATAATCCTGGCTGAAGGGAAGAAGATTACTCCCGACCATCTGGCCATACGGCTTCCCTCGACCGGGGAGATAAGATTGAGGGAAGGAGCCGGTCTAAAAGAAATTGGCGCACACGCCCAGATGCAAGCGGAGCGGGCGGCAATATTGCGAATATTAAGTCAGGTGCGGGGCAATAAGCGTAAGTGCGCCGAGATTCTGAAAATCGATTATACCACTCTGTTTGACAAGATAAAGAAATATAGCATAGACCGCGAGCACAGTTAGCCAATCGCGTATCCGTTATATATATAGATAGAAGCCGCCCGGCAA
>CAZCFT010000166.1:0-2562 GCA_964498015.1 uncultured Ignavibacteriaceae bacterium | reverse complement strand
AGATTCTCAGCAGCCGATGCGGATGTGGTTTGAGAAAATCCAGCCCCTGTCCCCTTTATATACTTCAGCACGATAGATTCCATTCTTGCGGGGACGAAATTCAATGCTGTCGCCTTTTTCTTCCAGAATAATATGGCTGTTCAGTACAATTCTGATTGTACCTATCTCCGGAGTTGTGACAGTCAAGATTGAGTTTTGGCATGATGATAATCTGCCGCCACTGATGACGGTGGTTGCTCCTTGCGTTGCTTGAAAGCTGAATCCAGAGGCGTCGCCCCATCGGTAATTGGAGACAAAGGCCCGGCAGTCGCGGATGGCATCATACACCTGTTGAGAAGCTATACCGACTTGTTTGGAGAGGGGTTCTGATAATAGTAAATGAGTTCTCAGCGATTTGAATTGCACTTTGTAGGGGAAGATGGTTATCCTGATGGGACCGATTTTGTATGGGAAGCCGTGCACATCTATTGCGCCCAGCCCGGCAATTTTCTGCGTTTTATTGAGGTCATCCCATTTCTGGAGAATTCTGCCTGTGGGCGAGCGCATGAATTTTCGCGGGGAAAAAACCATCTTGATTTTATTGTACGGTTTGAGATTTTCCATCCATTCCGACATCTGGTTCCAGATTTCGACGGCATCAAATCCTTCCGCCTCCCAAGCCAGCCAAGGGTATGAAGGGTATTTTCCCAGCCGGGGACGAACCTCATCGGGGTGGGCGATGATACCAAGCGCGCCCTCCTGCTTTGCCTGAGCGACATAATCATTCGCTTTAAGATCTTTTGGCAAGACTCTATTAGAGCCGAAAATCAGATAATGGTTGCAATCTTCAATATCATTGTGCTCATATCCTATTAGCACCAGAGTATTGCCGTAGTACCCCTCTTTGTTCTCCGTGCGATTTTTAAGCGTCATGTGGTCGGATACAAAAATAAAATCGAGCCCAAGAGATGAGGCAATCCCGGCAACTTCCTCGAGAGGTTTGGTCCCGTCGGAGTCAGTGGTATGGATATGGATGCATCCGGTATATTCGTAGTAATCTCCCGATTTCAGCATGGCTATATCCTATCCAATCCCTTTTTATCAGGCACTTTCCGAAAAATAATGAGGCCTATTGTTATCATGATAACTAATGAGATTACGGCGAAACGGTATGGAAGTTTGGCCGATGATTCCGGCGTGAGGGCCAGCAATTCCGAAAGAATCTTTCCCAGAGGACGTGAAGGGGCAAAAAGATAGACCATAACTCCCCATATTACCGGTCCGACTACGGCCGCGGCTCGTCCGGAGAGAGAATAGAGTCCGAAAAATCGTCCCAATTCATCGTGCGGCGCCATCTCGGCCAAAAGCGGGCGGGAGACGGTCCAGAGGCCGCCGAGCAGAATTCCGAGTATCGAGCCGAGGAAGTATATGATGAGTTGATTTTCAATCAGGATAAACAGGAGAAGGACCAATATCCATCCCCAGATTATAAGCGTCATCATTTTTTTGAGCGATAACTTTTGCGCTATAAGGCCGATAAAATATGAACCTACCATCGCTGATATGGTTGATATGGTAAGAAACAGGGTTAAATCCGAGTCGGTGAATCCAATCACAAATGAGGAAAATATGCCGATATTTAGAATTACAGTCGCGACGGCATCCTCGAGGAAATAATCGGCGATTAGGAATCTCATCACGCCGGGATATTTTTTTGTATTTCTGATCCCTTCCCAGACCTCCGAATAGGCTTTCCGGAAATTAACCTTGCCTGATTTGAGAAGATTTTTTCTTTCCTTTACCCATAAGAAAATCGGTATGGAGAACAATAGAAAAAGGATGCCGGTGGGCAGGAACGAAGCAACTTTTCCGCCGTTTCCAAAGCCGGGGATGTCGAGACCGAATATCTTGCCTGTGACAAATGGCAGGACCAGAATCATTCCGGCGACAGCCCCAAAATATCCGATCGCTACGCCGACGCCGGAAACAAATCGAGCGCGATTTCCCTCCGAGACCGAATATAGGAGGGAATTATAAAAGACCATCCCGCCCTCATAGAAGAAATTAGAAAGGCCAAAAACGAGCATGATTATCATAATCTGACCGGCATGTACTATCGGAATTATTCCGACCGAAATACAGCAGGAAAGCGTAAATAGAAAAAGAAAAAGCTTCTTCTTGCCGGAATGGTCGGACAGCGCGCCCAAAGCCGGCATGACCAGACCTGTCAAAAGCATCGATGCCGAAAAGGCAATATCATAGTATAACCCATCATGTCCCAAATCCTCGACAATCCACCGCTTGAGATAAAGAGAAAGGATGTTCATGGAATAGATAGTATTGGCGAAGTCGTAGAGCGACCAACCGATAATATCTTTGCTGAAAATTGATTTGGGGCTATTCAAAGCTCAAGCTGGTCGGCAATGGTTAGCATCCCGTCCCGAATCAGAAGCAGGAATTCGGGGAGTTCCAGACCGAGATTGCTGCAGGAGGCGATATTTTCCCGGGTGGCTCCCGCGGCGAATCTTTTTTCTTTGAAACGGCGGATCATAAATTCGGAATCGACATTGATTAGTTTTTTGG
>CAZCFT010000165.1:0-2628 GCA_964498015.1 uncultured Ignavibacteriaceae bacterium | reverse complement strand
ATCACTCCCGCAATTGGCGCAATGAGAAAAGTGGGTATCTGTCCGGCAAAACCGGTCAGCCCAAGTAGGAATGGGGAATTTGTCAAACGATAAACCAGCCAGCTGACCGCGATGCGTTGCATCCAGGCGCCGGTGAGGGAAATCCCCTGGCCGAAAAAGAAAAGGCGGTAGTTGCGATATTTAAGCGCCCGGAGGGTGTGTTTGGCTCTGCCTATAATATCTGAATTATTATTATTCTGAATCATGATAGATAATTGGCGAGGACACAATCAATCGCTGAATAGGCATGGCAGAATATATGGAATTATTTGACCAAATCAAGGCGGGGCGATTCTTGTCGAGAATAGAATTGGTTTGACAACGTTGTTTTGGCAGGCGACACAATTTACCGGCGTCTAAAATGATATTTTTTATCTTTTTTTTATCTAAATATTTTTTTAATATCTCCAGTCCGGCGCCTGACGGATCGGAAATTTATTCAAGGGACAAATGGAATGGCCCTTGGCGAGAATGATCATAAGGAAATGAACAAAGGAAAGAATACCAACCCAAACATTAAAAGGAGTCTCGTATGCGCAAAAGCATAACGATTTTCATGATCGCCGCATTGATTTTCTTGGCGATGCCGGTTTTCTCGGCAGAGACCAAAGTCGAGGGGCGGATCTATAGCAGTTGGATGCTGGATGCTTCTAAGGGGGCAGAAAGCTATAATACTTTCGACCTCGGTCGGAGCTATATCACGGTGAAGTCGAAGCTCTCCGATTATACCAGCGTCAACATAACGACCGATCTTCGGAGGGTTGACGCCTATGACGGGTATACCATAGTCTTGAAATATGGTTATGCAAGTTGGAAACCGAAATTCACCAATGAGTATTTAACCATAACCTTTGGCCTCCAGCCGACAAAATATATTGAAGCGGTCGATGGCAATTTCTGGGGAAGACGCTATATCGCCCAGAGCATAGGCGATGTGAGAAGCTTCCTGACAACATCAGACCTCGGATTGACCTTCAATATGAATCTGGATAAACAAGGAAATTATGGGTCAGCCGGCCTTGCGATTTTAAATGGAACCAAATATTCCGATGTAGATGAGAATAACAAGCAAAAGGATTTCAACCCTTATTTCGTCGTTAAACCGCTCCCCGATGATGCCGATTTTGGGCAAAGCCAGATAGCGGGCCAATTCTACTATGGCACCCGCAATGTGTTTATTGATACATCAATGAATGCCGGCGATTATCGGCGCATGCTTCTGTCATTGGGTGGAAAACTCGCTTATAAGTCAATGATAGATTTCGGCTTTGACTTCAACCTGAATTCGCTTGCAAAACAGGGACTTGAAGGCGCCGACTTGAATCAATTGGGGCTGTCATTCTTCGGCTCTCTTTATTTCAAGGATATGGCGCCAGATATTATGGCTCTTCGAACGCTCGATTTCTTTGGGCGTCTCGATATTTATGACCCCAATACCGACGGTGAAAAAGATGGCGAAACCCAATTCTTGGCGGGAGTGGAATGTGTTCCGATAAAAGGGATAGCGGCTTCGCTTAATTTCCGCATAACAACATACGAAAGAGAAAACTCAGAAAGTTCCAAGTATCTATATTTAAATAGCGAATTCAGATTTTAGGGCGAGTTACTATAAATTAAACGGGCGCCGGAGGAGGGAATTCCGGCGCCCGCTAAAGGCTAATACTTCCTGGCAGGATCTGCCCCATCTCTTTAGAAGCCCATGCCTGTCCATAGTAGCCCCCGTAAGGTTCAGAAACCTGCCATCTCCTCTTTCTCGAGTGGAATTATATCCTGCGGTTTCATCGGCGCCTCGCCAAATGCCTGATTCCTGGCCGGTTTCCCATCTTTTCCGACATGGCTCGCAGGGCTTTTCAATTGAATCTTTTGGCGTCCAACAGGGTTTTTCTTGTTAGGTACCGGAGTCATTCTCCTTGGACCTTCTGATTGGGCCCCGTGATAGTTGGAAGTTATTTCAGCCAGGTTTTTTCCGCTGATCACCATATTCAGCTGGCTCACTATTTCCTGCATCTGCTGTGCCTGGCCGGCCAATTCTTCACTCGCTGAAGCTGACTCCTCGGCATTGGAAGCATTCTGCTGAGTCACCTGATCCATCTGCGATACGGCCTCATTGACCTGACTGATTCCTTGCGACTGCTCGTCGCTGGCGACGCTGACCTCACTGACCAAGTCGTTAACTTTTTTTATGCTACTTGTTATTTCACCCAGAATTCCCACGAACTCTTCGGTAGCCCGAACTCCGTTGTCGGCATTCTTCTGAGCTCCTTCAATAAGGGCGCTGGTATTCTTGGCCGCCTCGGCCGAACGCTGAGCCAGATTGCGAACTTCTTCGGCCACAACTGCAAATCCCTTACCGGCTTCTCCGGCGCGAGCCGCTTCTACCGCCGCATTCAGGGCCAGCAGGTTAGTCTGGAAAGCGATTTCATCGATAACCTTGATAATCTTGGCCGTCTCATCGGATGATTTCTTGATCTCCTGCATCGCCCTCGCCATTCCTTGCATTGCCGAAGTTCCTTTGTCTGCGGCGGTACTGGCATCAACAGAAAGGGTATTGCATTGTCTGGCGTTTTCGGCATTCTGCTTGGTCATGCT
>CAZCFT010000164.1:0-2634 GCA_964498015.1 uncultured Ignavibacteriaceae bacterium | reverse complement strand
GCTGAAATCATCAATAATTATAAATTTCCGTCTCTGAACTTTTCCAATCAGGAGAGGCTTCTTATCCTATTTTCTCAGCGTGGCGGGGAACAGGCGGTGAGCTATCTGACCTCGATGATTTCCAAATGGGGAATTACCAAGAGTCAGTTGCAGGATTTTTATCAGCAAGTTGCCTTCAAAGCGCTCGGCGCTAATAGGTCGGAAAAGGCGGAGAAGGAGCTACTTAAATATAATCACTCGTGGAGTAAGAAGATTCGCGCAATGGCAAATGAGGCATTGGCGGCACGTCGGCAGATTATCTATGGGGGCAAATAATGGAAACTGTTCGGCTTGAAAAAAACCTGCTTGCAACTGCCGGCCCTGAAGAATATCAATTTGTCAATCTGCTCTTTATCCTGTTCAAGACTGCGCAATATGTTGACACCGGCAACGCCACTTATTTGACCCAATCGTCCAAATTTTACGTCTATTTCAGGAAATTGGCGGAAGAGTATGGTAAAATATCGATAAAGATAATCGATGGGCGAATTTTTGTCGGCGATAAACTGGTTAAATTCGACAGCGATGGAATGGTTCGAGCCCGCGCCGTAATGGACCAATGGCGCTCCCTCAGCATCGGCGGAATTGTCCTTGACGATTCGCTTGATAATCGCCAACTTGATAAACTAATTCATTTTATTGCTAATACCAGATTGCGTGATCCAGGATCCGAACCTGATTCCAAGAGACTGGCTGACTTGGGAATTGATGGAGTGACCCTGCTTGGCGTTGCGGAAAAGCCCACGGTTCAGGCTCTTTCCGATGAAAAGCGGACAATAATGCGGCGGACCGCGCGCGTGAATTTCTTCAGGGCTATTTCAATTGTCGAGGATGTTATGGCCAGGACGGAGGAGGACAAAGAGATCGATATGGGAAAAGCCAAGCGGGTGGTGCATGCTCTCATTGATCAGATTTCCGAGGATGAATCTTCTCTGATAGAATTGACATCGATCCGGGATTTCGATGAGTACACTTTTGCCCATTGCACCAATGTCTGTGTCTATGCGCTCACTATCGGCGTGAAACTGGGGCTCGATCGCCAGCGGCTTTCGCAACTCGGCTTTGCGGCGCTTTTCCATGATATAGGGAAAGTGAAGCTTCCCAGCGATCTGATTCGCAAGCCGGATATTTTTGACGAGAACGACTGGAAACAGATGCAGAAACATCCTGTCCTCGGAGCCAAGACACTGTTTAGAAACCTGAAATTTGATACCCATGTTACACGCGCCGCCATCGCCGCATTTGAGCACCATATCAATCAGGATTTGACCGGTTATCCAACCCTGAAAACAAAGAAACCTCTCAATCTCTTCTCTAAGATAATATCGATTTCGGATTCTTTTGACGCTCTCGTCTCGGGGCGCGTCTATTTCAAGAAAGCCATCCCGCCGGACGAGGCGCTCCGCAAAATGATGTATCAGATGACCGTGAAGTTCGACGCCTTCTTGCTTAAGATTTTCGTCAACATAGTCGGGATATATCCGGCCGGCACTATGATATTTCTTTCCACGGATGAATTAGCGGTCGTATCAAAGACTAATCCCGCCAATCTTTCCCGTCCGGTTGTACGGCTTGTCGGCGACAGGAAAGGACCTTTTCACCAGTACCCTGAAGCTGATTTATCTGATCCTGAAAACTCCCGCCGTCAAATTGTCCGTATCATCGACCCGCAGAAGTATAATATTGATATAAAGAGCATTATACTGGCGGATTGAAAGCCCTCGATGAGTTGAAGGGCTCTGGGGATTCTGAGTGGGGTATCAAGTTTATCAGGTTCAAGAAGAAGAAATCAATTTTTTGATTTTTCCTGCTCGAGGCTTTGTAGCCATATATAAAGCCGAACCATTCTCATATTGAAAATATATTCACCCTTTACATCTCCCGAGCGGATCACTTTGAGCCTCTTCATTTTTTGTAGAAAATTATTAAACTTCTTCTTTTCCGTGGCACTTAATGCGGAGGCAACCACGCTTTTCATGAAACCCATTTCGTTCGGATTTACTTTGCTTATCTTTAGTAGAATTGAATGGTAGTCAGAACTTCTTAGCGCTCTATAGACCTGCTGATCCACATATTTCTTGCCGACTTCATCGGCAGCGATTAGTACCGCATCCTTAGCATCATTATTATTAATAATACCATCTTTGTCCACCCAATAAACCGCATCGCCCAACAAATGCATGATCTTGGGAAATCCTGCAGAGTAAAAGGTCAGTCTCTTCAGAGCCGGTTTATCCACTTCCATATGCACGGATCTAAAAGCTCGATTGAAGAATTCCTCCATCTCCATTTCATTCATTGGCGCTATCTCCACCACATCAAAGATACGATCAATGGGCTGATGCTTCTGAATCATTTCCCTGCGCCTTTCTTCAACGCCACATAGAATAAGAAGCAAAGGAAGAGGATTTGGAGAGAGAGCGTTGGAATCGATAAGGCTTTTAATGAAGTGCGCAAATTGGGGATTTGAACTGATGCCGTTTATTTCATCCAAGACAAGAAATATTCCCTTTACGCCTGTATTTTCAAGTCGCTTCCTTGTCTCGCGAAGGAAATTCAGCATTTCGTGAGGCGATGACAAAGCCGGGGCGTCCT
>CAZCFT010000163.1:0-2691 GCA_964498015.1 uncultured Ignavibacteriaceae bacterium | reverse complement strand
CGTTCGATCTTCCCAGTTCGTTTATTCTTGGGATGGCGTATAACGCCATAAATGTTGAGAAAAATTCCGCAACGATCAGCGGAAATTTTGTCTCCAACAACTATTCCCAGGATAACTGGCAGGGCGGATTGGAGTACCTCTATGACGGAAAATATGCACTCCGCGCCGGTTATAACTATTCCAAACAGAATAGTTACCTTTATGGATTCTCCGCCGGCGCCGGCGTGACTCTGTCTTTCAGCGGAACGGATATAACCTTTGAATATTCCTGGAATCAGACTGATGTTTTTGACAATACACAGTATTTTACCGGCAAGATTCATTTCTAAGGGTTGATTCCGACAACCATAGCCCCGTCGAAAGACGGGGCTATTTTTTTATTGTATATTTTCGCCCATTGAATTTCTTTGATGATATTATGAAGTACGGTGTCATCATCAGAAATGTCACCGACCTGAGGGCGGAGCCTAAATTTCAGTCGGAACGGAAAAGCCAGCTTCTATTTGACGAGCCGATATTAGTCGACAGGAATCAGGACGGATATTTATTCATTCATCAAGGCGATAACTATTCCGGTTGGGCGGACGAAAGGGCAGTGAATATTCTCTCTCGCGAAAATTATGAATTAATATGCAATAGGCTGAATTATCAGGTCATGACCGCAACCTGCCCGATTACTCCGGCGGAAAAAGGGAGGAGGATTCCGCCATTCCTATTCTATGGTACAAAATTGCATCTTGTGGAAAAAAGCGGCAATAAAGGGATAATAATTACGGGGCGGAATCAACGGGTGCAAGCGGCGATGCGGAATCTTGCTCCCGTCCCCGATCCCGACAAGGCGATTATTCGCCCGGCTGGGATTATCAAAGAAGCCCGGAAATTCCTCGGTACTCCATATTTATGGGGCGGGGTAACTCCCTTCGGATTTGACTGTTCCGGTCTGGTGCAAATGGTGTACAGAGCCTTAGGATTAAATCTTCCCCGTGACAGCAAAGACCAACGGAATCGAGGGACCAAAATAGATGTCGGGCAGATAGAGATGGGGGACTTGTTGTTTTTCAAAGGACATGTCGCTATTGCCATAGATAGATATAAGCTAATCCATTCGTCTCTTGGAGCTGGAGGGGTGGCAATGAATTCGCTCAATCCCAGAGACCAGGATTACCGGAAGGACCTTACTGAGATATTCATTGAAGCGCGGAGGGTGTTGAAATAATAGCGAAAATTTATTCCCTTGATCTGCCTCTTAAGAAACCCTTTCGAGTTTCCGCCGGGTCGGCGGATCGGAAGAGAAATCATTTTATCAGCATAGAAGATCGATACTATAGCGAGGCCGCCGGCTCGGTTTTCTATGGCCCATCCGAAGCGGAAATTATCGCTGATCTCCAAAAGGGAAGCGAAATTCTGAAAGCCAAAAAAAGCATATCGCTTTCGGATTTGCACGATCTGGACAACCTCGAAATTAACTCAATTTCAAAATCGGCGTTGCTGACGGCCGCGCTTCACTATCTATCCGGCGCCGGCAATAAGTATCCCTGGGAAATTCTTGGCCTGGACACGCCAGGAGATATTCGTACTTCTTTCACGGTAAGCATCGATCAACCCGACCAAATGATAGACGAAATCATTAATTCGCCATATCCGATAATCAAAATAAAAATGGGATTTGAAGAAGATGATTTGCTAATTCGAGGACTGTCAAAAATTAGGGGAAAGATATTTCGTATCGACGCCAACGGAGGCTGGAATCTTGAGAAAGCGGAAAAAATGATTTTTCTGCTTTCAGGTATCGATATCGAATTAATAGAACAGCCGACGACAATTGAACATGTTGACCAGTGGAAATATCTGAAAGGAAAATGCAGAGTCCCTATTTTTATAGACGAGGGCCTAAACAGCGAGGAAGATTATTTTCGATTCGCAGATTATGTCGATGGTGTCAATATCAAGATGTCCAAATCAGGGGGTATAATCGAGGCAAGAAAAATCGCTCTCTCGGCTCGGAAAGACAGGCGCAAAATTATGCTTGGCTGTATGGTGGAATCATCGCTCGGAATCGCCCCGGCAGTTTATCTTTCTTCTCTGGCCGATTATTTCGATCTTGATGGGCCGCTTCTTCTGGAGGAGGATATCGCCACAGGAATCAATTTTAATCTTGAAATGGTGACAGTCGCTGAAGATATTATTGGCGGTCCGAAGCTGAAAGAGAAATATGCGGGATGAATAAAGCCTTCTCTACAAAATGCGCAATCATAGGGATCATTCTGGTCTTTGTCGGTTCTGTCATCGCGGCTACGGCAACTCCTCCCCAAATCAAAGTGGTTTATCCTAAGAAGAACGCTAATATAGCCGCGGTGGACTCGACCTTCATATTTGGTTCGGCGCCACCCGGCGCCCGCTTGACCGTAAACAATTCGAATATTCCTGTTCATCGGGATGGCGGGTTTATTGCCTTCCTGCCGATTAATCCAGGAAATTTTGAATTCAAGCTCCGAGCTACTCTTGGCGGGGATACTTCCTATCTGGATTGGCCGGTAATTGTCCCCGAGGCAAAAAAGGATTTGGGATACGACAGTCTATATATTATCCAGAATTCAGATTCAAACCAAAATAAGATTTTGGCAGAAGGGGATATGCTCACTGTTGGATTTCGGGGCGCTCCCGAGTGTCTTGGATATTCCTCGACCCCCG
>CAZCFT010000162.1:0-2711 GCA_964498015.1 uncultured Ignavibacteriaceae bacterium | reverse complement strand
ACTGTATGCCATTTCCATGTTCCAATCCGGCAGGTTCTTGACCTCGTGCCGAATAGAACCTTCGATATCGGTCTTGTCTCCGATGCATACAACAGCTACAACTGCTCCCTTCAGGATATGTTCGAACAAATGCTTGAGGTTGCTGTAGGCCATGACTACACAGCCAGCATGTGTCCCAAACATCAATTGGAAATAATTGTATCGGATAGAGCCGGAAATACCAGAATAATAAAAACAACATTTTATCTGAAAGCCAAATAATCGGGAACTACTGATTATGTTCATTCCTCTAAAAGATGAGAATCCTACACGACATCTCCCGATAGCGACCATTCTGCTGATTGCCATCAATACACTGGTCTATTTCTACTCTATGACAAAAGGGGTTCAGGGATTTCAGGCATTCATTTTTCAATTTGGACTTATTCCAGTCGAGATTACACATCTCACGGAAATGACTCCCCGCATTCCATCGCCGGTCTTTTTGACCCCGCTTACCAGTATGTTTATGCACGGCGGATTTATGCATCTGGCCGGGAATATGCTCTTTCTCTGGGTCTTTGGAAATAATATTGAAGATCATCTTGGACCGGTAAAATTTGTTCTATTTTACTTAATAGCCGGTCTTATTGGGGACTTTCTGTTTATCGCCTTCAGCCCCAACTCCGAGGTTCCTTTGGTCGGAGCCTCCGGCGCCATAGCCGGAATAATGGGAGCTTATTTTGTGCTATTTCCGCGGGCAAGGATTTTAACTCTTGTTTTTCTTTTCTATTTTATTCGATTCATCAGAGTGCCGGCCGCAGTCGTGCTCGGGTTTTGGATTTTTTATCAAATTTTGATGTCGGCCTTATCTTCAGGCGTCGGTGGCGGGGTCGCCTGGCTGGCGCATGTCGGCGGATTTGGCTTTGGCTGGCTCTGGTTCAAAATATTTTCCGGCGGCCGAGCAGAAAGGTCGCAAATCTATCGCGTGGAATGGAGATGATCTGCCAAACAAAGATTGGCGGCAACATTGAATTTGCCCTATCCGCTTTCCGATACTCCAAATAGGGCGGAGATTAAGATACTATAAGGAGGCAAAAGTGCAAACTGGATATAAATACATCGACCGCAGGCTTGTGATTTCAGAAGATGAAAATTGCCCTATAATCATCTTCACAAACCCCGACGCCAACGAAAAACGATATCTTATTGATAAACTGAAATTGGATGAGCACACCCTGCAATCCGCTCTCGACCCCTACGAGCTTGCCCGTGTGGAATTCGAACCGGGTCATCTGGCCGTAATTTTCAAGAGACCACAAAATTATTCTGCCAGGGACCACTATCTCTTCAAAACGGCTTCGGTTGGAGCCTTTCTCTTCAAAGATAAACTGGTCCTTGTGCTTAATGAGGAAGCCCCATTGCTTGATGCCTTAACATTCAATCAGAATCCGTCGCCTCTATTGGTGTTGCTGAAACTAATCTATCGCTCCATTTTCCATTTTCTTGAACATATCAAAATAATCAGTTCCATTTCGGACGAATTGCAGAATAAAATTAGTAAATCTATGGAAAATCGACACCTCCTCAGCCTTTTCACTCTTCAAAAAAGCCTCGTCTACTACCTCAATTCAATAAATTCAAACGGGGTGCTTCTGGATAAACTCCGCCTCAATGCCGCCAAAATCGGTTTCGGCACAGACGAACTGGAGTTATTGGACGATACCATGATTGAAAACACCCAATGCTATCGGCAGGCGGAAATCTATTCTAATATTCTCGCAGGTTTGATGGACGCCCGTGCTTCAATAGTGAGCAATAATCTTAATGTCCTGATGAAAACTCTCAACATAATCACGATCGCAATCATGGTTCCGACTTTCGTGGTGAGCGCATTTTCCATGAATGTCTCTATTCCTCTGGAAAAGCACCCCTACGCATTTTTCATCATTCTTGGCCTCGCTTTTTTGTCGGTTCTGGGTTTTATCATATTCTGGCGTTACAAAAAATGGTAAGCCAAGCAAGTTCATGACACCTCTCCAAACTTTTGTCAACAAAAGCATCTGCTCCAAAATAATCTCTGCCACCCGGTTCATTGGAAGGCACACCATCCGCATGTGGTGCGATATCCATAATTAAAGCCAAAACTTTTTCGAGAATTGCCGCAAAAAAAGTGACACGGCAACGCCGTGTCACTATATATCAGATATCTTAACTTTCTAATGTAAGCTATCTACGATTGCGCTTTGCATTCTCCTGGGCATCGACCACGGCGACAGCGGCCATATCTACAATCTGATTAACATCGAGAGTAGGATGCAGAACATGGACAGGCTTGGAAATTCCCATTAGAATCGGGCCCACAGCTATCAAGCCGCCAAGACGTTGAAGCAGTTTATAGGCAATATTGCCGGAATTCAGGTCAGGGAAGATAAATACATTTGCCTCTTCCTGAAGCCGCGAGAACGGATAGTATCGTTTGATAAAGTCCGGCATTAGGGCGGCGTCGGCCTGAATTTCACCCTCAACTATCAAATTCGGGGCTTTTTGCTTCACAATGGCAGTTGCTCGGGCGACCTTCTCTGATTCGGGAAGCCTGGCCGAGCCGAAATTGGAAAATGATAGCATGGCTATTCGAGGCTCGATGTTGAATGCCCGGGCCACCTTGGCGGCATTCATGGCGATCTCGGCCAGCTCCTCCGCGGTCGGATTGATATTGACCGTTGTGTCGG
>CAZCFT010000161.1:0-2784 GCA_964498015.1 uncultured Ignavibacteriaceae bacterium | reverse complement strand
ATAGAGAGCCATCTTCATTTCCAGACGAAGAGAATCCCGCGCTCCCAGACCGATAAACTTCATATCATATTTTTTGCCCGCTTTAATCGCAGAATCCCATATATCATCGGCCATCGATGGCGGGATATATATTTCAAATCCATCTTCGCCCGTGTATCCCGTGCGTGACATAAGCATAACGTGCTTCCCTATCTTGACCACTGCGCTATGATAATAGGGAATAGAATCCAGATCATAATCTGTCATACCCGAAAGAACCTTCTGCGCATTCGGCCCTTGGATAGCCAGCAAACCAAAATCATCAGAGCGGTTCTGTAATTTAACCCCATGCTCAATATGAGAATATAACCAGTCGAAATCCTTCTGGATATTCGACGCATTAACTACCAGCATATATTTATCCGCCAGGCGATATACCAGCAGATCATCGACTATCCCGCCATCGTCATAGCAAATGATCGAATACTGAATCTGCCCAACATTCAATTTCGAGGCGTCATTGGTGGTCATCCTCTGGATAAAATCGAGCGCCTTCGGGCCGGAAACTTCAAATTCTCCCATGTGCGACAGGTCAAACAGCCCGACATTCTTTCGCACCGCCAGATGTTCCTCGGTAATACCGCTGTACTGCACCGGCATAAGATATCCGGCAAACGGTACCATCTTGGCTCCGGCTTCAACATGATATTTATAAAATGGCGTCTTCTTCAGGTTGTCGGTTGGTTCAGATGTTGACATCCTATCTGCCTCCCGCCCGCGTATAATTCAAAAGCCCGCCGGCGATCATTATTTCCCTCTGGCGTGAAGTCAGATTGATTTGCAAACTGTACTTATGGCCATTATTCTTGTTCTCTGCTTCTATCGTTTCGCTCTCTTTTACCAGCTGTTTTACATTGAGAATCTCCAGCTGGTCGCCTTGCTTGAGATCATCATAATCCGCCGGATTGGAAAAAGTCGCCGGCAAAATTCCAAAATTGATCAAATTCGCCAGATGAATCCGCGCAAACGATTTGGTCGCTACCAGTTTGATCCCGAGATACATCGGCGCCAGCGCCGCATGCTCCCGCGATGACCCTTGCCCATAATTGTCGCCGCCGACTATAAACCCGCCGCTTTTCTCTTTGGCGCGCTTGGCAAATTCAGGGTCAACCTGATAGTACACAAATTCCGCTATCTTGGGGATATTCGAACGGAGCGGAAGCACTTTGGCTCCCGCCGGCATGATATGATCGGTCGTAATATTATCGCCGACTTTCAGCAGAACCTCGCCGATCATCATCTCGCCCATCGCGCTGTTAATCGGAAGCGGCGCGATATTCGGGCCGCGGATAATTTCGACTTTGTCCGGATTTTTGGCCGGTGGGATAATACCGGAATCATCAATATCGATTGACTTCGGCATGGTCACTCTCGGATATTTCCCAAGCTTGCGCGGGTCGGTGAGATATCCTGTCAATGCCGCCGCCACGCATGTCTCCGGCGATGCCAGATATACATTCGCATCTTTGGTGCCGCTTCGCCCCGGGAAATTGCGATTGAATGAACGCACCGATACTCCCCCTGATGGCGGCGCCTGTCCCATGCCGATACACGGTCCGCAGGCCGATTCGATAATTCTCGCGCCCGATGCTATAATATCTTTCAGCGCGCCGTTCTTGGCGATAGCCTCAAAAACCTGCTTACTGCCGGGCGTGATTGTCATCGACAGATCCGGATACACCCTTTTTCCCTTGAGCATTTTGGCGGTGATCATCAGATCATACAATGATGAGTTGGTGCAACTCCCCACACAAACCTGATTCACCTTTATATTTTTCAGCTTTTTCACTTCGATAACATTATCCGGGGCATGCGGCTGAGAAACCAGTGGCTCAAGCTTGGCCAGATCGATTTCAATGACCTGCGAATATTTGGCATCTTTGTCCGGGCCGATCTTGGCAAAGTCCTTCACCCTTTTCTGCAATTTGAAATACTCTTTTGTCCGGTCATCTGAAGGAAATATCGAGGTCGTCGCTCCCAGCTCGGCCCCCATATTGGTGATAGTTGCCCTCTCCGGAACCGATAGTACAGCCACACCCGGACCGGAATATTCAATAATTTTTCCTACGCCCCCCTTGACCGTCAATTTTCTTAAGACCTCAAGAATCACATCTTTGGCGGTCACAAAAGGTTTCAGCTTCCCCTTTAGGCGAATATTGACAATTTCGGGCATTTTCAAATAAAACGGCCCGCCTCCCATGGCGACCGCCACATCAAGCCCGCCCGCGCCTATCGAAAGCATCCCCAGCCCGCCGTTGGTCGGCGTATGCGAATCGGAACCTAATAAAGTCTTACCGGGGACGCCAAACCGCTCCAGATGCACTTGATGGCATATCCCATTCCCCGGACGGGAGAAAAATATACCATATTTTGACGCCACAGACTGCAAATACATATGGTCGTCGGCGTTTTCGAAACTGGCCTGCAACATATTGTGGTCAACATACGAAACCGATTTCTCGGTCTTAACTTTTTTCAGCCCAAGCGCTTCGAACTGCAGATACGCCATCGTGCCGGTGGCATCCTGGGTGAGGGTCTGGTCGATCTTGATGGCAATATCGGCGCCCGGTTTCATTTCGCCGGACACCAGATGCGCCTTGATTATTTTTTCCGCTAAATTCATCCCCATATATAACTCCTTGTCCTATCCGCAGGTGGCGGATATATAATATTCCAATGATACGGCCGTCTCCGGCACAGACCGAAAAGAAATTCGATTTTGTGCCAAAAGTCAACCTCTAATTT
>CAZCFT010000160.1:0-2853 GCA_964498015.1 uncultured Ignavibacteriaceae bacterium | reverse complement strand
ATTTTCTGAAGAAGCCGGCAACGAATCAACCAATTCCCTCTTTGAACAGGTTGAGCAGTTCGAGAAGCGACTAATTCAGGATGCCCTTGCGGCATCAAATGGTAATAAATCTAAGGCGGCCAAGGTGCTTCAGATACATGAGTCAACATTCCGCGAGAAGATGAAACGCTATGGTATATTGGAAGCTCTCGCTTCATGATTTTTCGCGACCAAGGGGCGGCCAGTAAACTCTGCCGCCCCTTGTGGTTGAACTCAGCCCACGTTTGGCATTCTGAACTGGTGAATTGTATTTGCCCATGACTGCACTTCTTTAAGATTATCGCGGCTAACTCAATTTACCTGAATCCTTCCCAATACTTGAGTGGAACGGAATATCAGTTCAAACCGAAAGAATGGCGGATAGGTTTCAATATCACCCGGCTCCTGCAATTTGGAAAATAGTCCGAAATCCCTCCGGTCTTGCTTGTAAGCCTCTGATGTAATGGATGGTCTCGACTTCGCTTCATCGCAAGTAATTTTTCCTCTGAGGCATTTTGTTTTTATGGATCATGAATCCACTTGCTTTGCTTAGATAGTGAAGCCTTCGCTTTGACCCCATTTTATCAAGTGGCTTTTTGGACCGAATAGATATTGAGGCTCCGATCGCTAATACAAATCCCAAGAACTCCCCTATCGCGCCAATGCGAATCACCGGCCAGATATCTGACAGCTTAATAATCCCTCCCCCGCCGGCAAAGGCTGAAATAAATTTGTACAGCATGATTATTATTGCCGTCGCTGAACTGATCAACGAAATCAGTTTCAGCCGGAACAACTGCCGTTGGCGCCTCAAATAAAGATAAATAAAGGCGGCCAATATGATCACTGCGGCCGTCAAAACCAGCCAGAGGACGCCCCCAATTCTTGCACCCGAGGCTTCCACCGTTATTGTGCCGCAAGAAACCCTGACCCACGGGAGGAAAAAGCAGATTATGGCAATACCAGCCCCGGCCGGTGTCAGAAATATAGAAAATTTCCCTAATTTATCTTTCATCTGTAAACATGATTTGTCATAAACGGCAATAGTGTTATATTCAGGGTATGAAGATATATCCGAAATCACCTTATGAAAAGGCCTATCTTTTGGCTCTGGCGAAAACATCATTGCAGAAAGAATCGGTCGAGGCCTCGCTGGATGAATTGGCGGAATTGACTGCCTCAGCCGGCGCCCAGGTGGCCAAAAAAGTAATTCAAACCCGTCCTCCTGACCCCGCCTTTTATATTGGAAAGGGTCTGGTGGAAAGGCTGAAGGAAGAAATTTCATCCGACGGCGTCAATTTGGTGATATTTGACGATCCCCTCTCCCCCGCTCAGCAACGGAATCTTGAGGAGGCGCTGGGTGTGAAAGTGATCGATCGTTCCATTTTGATTTTGGATATTTTTGCTCTTCACGCCCATACTGCTGAGGCTCGGCTCCAGGTCGAGCTGGCGCAACTTGAATATATGCTTCCCCGGCTGGCAGGCGCCTGGGGACATTTCAGCCGTCAATACGGAGGAATCGGCGCCAAAGGCCCGGGCGAAACTCAGCTTGAAACTGACCGCAGGCAGATTCGCAAGAAAATTGCCCATCTCAAAAAGGACCTTGAAAAAATCGGCCAGCAAAGAGAGACTCAAAGAAAATCGCGGCAGAAATTATTCAAAGTCGCTTTGATTGGATACACCAACGCCGGCAAATCAACTTTGTTTAACAGGCTGACCAAGTCCGAGGTAAAAGTAGAAAATAAATTGTTTACGACTCTCGATGCCACTTCACGCTCAACGTCGTCCGGATATCCCGAGAAAATCATTTTCACCGATACGGTTGGGTTTATCAAAAAACTGCCCCATCAGCTGGTTGCCTCATTCATGTCAACTCTCGAAGAAGCTACTTATGCCAATCTGCTTCTGAAAGTTGTCGATATATCGGACAAATATTTTCACGACAAAATCGCTCAGACCGACCGAGTCCTCGAGGAAATAAAGGCATCGCATGTTGATTCTCTGATTATCTATAACAAAGTAGATCGAATCGACAGTTATCCTGTTTCCGCCGAAAGCCCCAACGGATGCTTTTATCTCTCTGCCCTGAAGGGGGTTGGGGTGGAGCCGTTAAAAGAGGAATTATCGGCCCGTCTTAAGCTATTTTTTGCCAATAATGGGCAAAATCCCTCGATTCGCTGAATAAGCAAATCATTCTATTAAAGTCCGGCGCTCAATTTGCCGATTTTAAAAAAAGGACGATTATATCTATGGCGAAAACGATACTGATTGTTGATGACAATCCCAATATGTCGAGCCTTCTGGTCGAAATGCTGGAAGTCTTCCACTATGAGGCAATCCGGGCCTCCGACGGACAGGATGCTCTCAACAAAATTGCCAGTAATGATATCGCCATGGTGATTACCGATATGCGGATGCCCCGCATGTCCGGTCTTGAGCTTCTGCATTCAATCAAAGAAAAAAGGCCAAAGCTTCCCGTGGTCCTTATCTCTGGATATTCGGTCGATGAACTCGGCTCGGATATTGTTAAATCGAAAGCTGACGGTTTCCTCAACAAGCCTTTCATGATGGCCGACATCGAGCGCATCCTCTCCGACCTGCTTTAGCTCTCCCATCTTTTTGCCAACATCATAAAACAATCACCGCCACCAGTTCCCAAGCCGCATCTACAATCAATAGGGCATGTTGAAAAAGTCCGGACGCCAGAGGCCGTGTCATAATTCAGTTTTGTTGCGGCAGGTCCTATCTCGATCTTAGTCGGGATGAGACCTGCCGCGGCTGTAAATTGTTGTGTGACAATACAAGTGTCACTTCTTATCCCCCGACAAGTCGGGG
>CAZCFT010000159.1:0-3205 GCA_964498015.1 uncultured Ignavibacteriaceae bacterium | reverse complement strand
CAAATCATCCCTGGGAATTTCCGCACTTGTACTAACTCAGCTCCCTGTATACCGTATTTGATGAAATTAAAACTTGATAGCGCCCCATCAAAATGATATATTAATTTCAGAAATATTTGGGTTCATAAATCAATTCTTGCTGTCCTTTGGGAGGATGGGCCATGATTAAGAAAATTTCGTTAATTCTGGTAATCATTTTTGTTTGGAGTTCCCAGGTCGAAGGAATTACGATAGGTTTTGATACCCAGGAGTGGGCCTGTGGCTACATAAGCCCCAGCTACCCCATCAGCATCGACGTGCTTTTCAATAATAATGATTTTAGCCGCGATTCAATTTCGTTCGCTCTCAGATTTTACAGTCCGGATGGAAGTATTACAAATTTAACTCATGTCAATGTGGGGGCTTTTGGCTCCACGCAATCGATTAGATTACAGAATGGATTCCAGCCGAGGGGATTCTTCAGTGAAGTCAATCCACTGACAGAATTCAGCTGGGATGGAGCTTTGCCTGATAGTATCTGTTTTAAGGGATCAGGAGGAGTAGGCTGGCCGGCAGGTTTGGGTCTACAGAAATATATGACATTTGTAATTCAATTTGATCAGTATGCGGAAGGGCAATTTTGTGTCGATTCCACAGGTTTTGGCGACCCCTGCGATTGGGTATTTGATAATCCAACTCCACATTTTGCCTACCCTAGATGTTGGAATGTGCACGTCATGCCTAATTGCGCGGGACCTATGTGGACTAATTGCCCAAGTCAGCTGACCGCCAAGTACGGAAATGCATTCAGTTATTATTTCCAAGCTACGACCTGCATGATGGATCCTATAACCTACAGCATTGAATCCGGTCCAGGCGTAATGCAGTCCTATGGAAGTTGGACATATACTCCGACCTGCGTGGATGTAGGTAAAAACATACAATTAATTGTCAAGGCTGAGGCGGACTGCTCGCATTTTTACGATTTCTGCTGGGTGAATCTGATTGTCCAACCATCTATGGTTCCCTGTTATGGATGTGGCGATGTTAAAAAGGACAATATAATCAATATTCTGGACATTACTTACCTTATCTCCTATATCTATAAAGCTGGACCGCCACCTCCACTTCTTTATGGCGGGGATTTAAATCACTCAGGAAATATAAATATGCTTGATATCACATACTTAATTAATTTCCTGTATAAAAAGGGCCCGGCTCCTTCGTGCCCGGAAGTGAAAGATGATTTTCCATTAAAACCGGGCACCTGGTGGCGTTATGAGCGATACGATGATCTGACTCTAAGATTCGATACTATT
Source organism: uncultured Ignavibacteriaceae bacterium (assembly GCA_964498015.1). GTDB lineage: Bacteria > Zixibacteria > MSB-5A5 > GN15 > PGXB01 > CAWEZN01. The sequence continues at coordinate 1,907 of CAZCFT010000159.1, read as the reverse complement.
TTGGTTATCGTGAACGACTCTGGTGACTTCGTCTATAATTTTTCCAGCCTGATCGATACCCAATCGATTACCATAAACACCGATACTCTATTCGCCGAAAACATGTATCCGAGGAAGATGTATATTTTCCCGCTTCATGTCGGCGCAATATGGTCTGATTCGATAGCTCCCTTTATTGGCACAATGGATTATGAAGTAGGGAACCAGATTTCGCTGACAGTTCCGGCGGGCACTTTTAGTAATGCCTTTCCTATAAATAGTGTCTGGAGTTGCGGTGATGAGTGTTCCGCCGAAAGGGATGAATGGTTTGTTCCCGGAGTTGGGATGGTCAAAATGGGATTCAGGGAACACGATCTTATAGATGGTTGGCACACCTATGAAACCTGGACGCTGATAGAATACTATCATGCTCCGTAGACATTTGTCTCATTGATTAATATGCAAATAAGGGTGGGGGTTATTTAAGACAGCATTTCTTGTATTTTCGGCCGCTGCCGCAAGGGCAGGGCTCATTTCTCCCTGCATTTATTCTTTTCTCGGGAATATGAGATTTGGCGTTATCTTCCAGGGGTGGTGCATCCGCTCTTCCTATTCGGGTCCCATAAAAAAGAAAAATCTTTTTGCTTTCATGGTCAACTCCCTCGCCGGCCAGAGTTAAAATATCCGAAATTTCGAGCAAATTCGAAAATCTTTCGATTATATCTTTTCTATAGTCTTTGTAGATCCGCAAATGCGCAGTGTCATCATAGTCGGGGACCGAGGCGATGAAATGGACACCAGCCGGAATATTCTCTATTATCTTTAAGTCATCAAGATGCTCCAGAACCTCCAGAGCCACGGCTACATCATAATCGACCGGCAAATAGCTCTCAGCCTTATAGGCGTCGCCAATCCGAAAATCCCCCGCAGGGCAGAGTCGTCGGGAGCATTCAATGGCTTGCTCGCTAAAATCAAAGCCGCGATATTGATATCCCTTATTGAGAAGCATTTTGCCCAGATCGCCCACGCCGCATCCGATCTCCAATATCTTCCGTGGAATACTTCTTTTTTCGACCAGTCTGATTGTTTCGTTATAAAGTGGATAATAGTTGCGGGTATTATATCCGCGGGAATAGATAGCGTCGTAGTAGTTACTTTCTTTTTCAAGATTACCGGTGAGTTGCATCGTCCTAATCCAATACGAATGAATATTCCTATCCGTCATGCGCCGGATTTACCAATTTTCTATTTTTTAATTCGGCATAATGATAGAGATATTTAGTTCAAAATGGAACAAGTCAGTGCGGGAAGGATATATCTTACGCGAATAATCATGCCGGGTATTTGCCTATTATATAATCTATAAGATATCTATTTTCAATCTCAAGGTTTTTCACCTGAGCCTTGACAATGTCGCCGATAGATATAATTCCTACCAATCTTTTCCCGTTCATAACGGGAAGGTGGCGGAAGCGATTGTTAGTCATAAGGGCCATCGCTAAATCGACTTCGTCATCCGGCAATCCCACAATCAATTTTCGGGTCATCGTATCTCTGACGGCTCCGGCGAAGGCTTTTTCGCCATCTTTATGAATCAGGCGGGCGATATCGCGCTCCGTGATTATTCCCTTAACGTTGTCTTCCTCCATGACTATCAGCGCCCCGATTCGCTTATTGATTATTTTATCCATCGCCTGCCGGATAGTCTCATCCGGCGCGATTGTCTCGACATGATCCCCCTTGACCTTCAGTATATCTTGTATCTTCATCTGACTCCCCTCATATCCGTCAAATGCCGGATTTACCAACTTATTAGACTTAGAGAAAATTTGTATATTATACGAATAATATATAGGCTCCCACTGAATCTTAATCAGATTTTGGGTTAGTCGGTTTTACGAAATCATTGACTCTTTGAAATGGCGCTG
>CAZCFT010000158.1:0-3219 GCA_964498015.1 uncultured Ignavibacteriaceae bacterium | reverse complement strand
TTGGGGAGTATAATTTTGGGTTCCGAAGAACGATCTCGCTGTCCCCTTCGGAGCCCGCATCGAACAGCGTCCTGGAAAGAGGATCGAGTCATAGAAATGCGTCGTCGTTACGGTTGGGGGGCTCGTAAGTTGCGGGAGTTATTATTACGGGAAGGCTTGACACTGCCAGCGATAACGATTCATCGGATTTTGGTTCGTCATGGAATGATAGGTGAAGAGAAACGGGATCATGCGGCGGTATTGCGTTTTGAGCGGAGTCTTTGCAATGAGTTATGGCAAGTTGATTTTAAGGGGGAATACAGTATTGCGCAATCATCTGGGGGGTATTGTTCTCCGTTATCGATACTTGACGATCATAGTCGCTATGGGGTAGGTCTCTATGGCTTGTCTCATCCCCGGGGGAATGCAGTTCAACAATGTCTGGTAGAATCTTTTGAGCGCCATGGTGTTCCCGAGGCGATTTTGATGGATCATGGGACGCCTTGGTGGAGCACGACCAATCATTTTGGTTTGACATGGTTGTCGGTATTTTTGATGAAACAAGGGATTGAATTGCTTTGGAGCGGGGTTGGACATCCTCAGACGCAGAGGAAAGTTGAAAGTTTTCATCGGACGTTAGAGGAAGCGGTCGTCCATAGCGGGAAGCCTGGGAATCTAACGGGGTGGCAAAACTGGTTGGCAGAGTTTCGCCGGATTTACAACGAGATTAGGCCGCATGAGTCGTTGGGGATGGCGGTTCCGGCGTCGACGTATTCTCCCAGTCGGAAAGCATACAATCCTTATCCTCCGGTTTGGGAATATGAGGTGGGTTCTTTGGTTAAGAATCTCAATTCGCAGGGAATGGTGGAATACCATGGTCGGCGCTATTTTGTTTGCGAGTCCTTGGCTGGGGAGCCGGTTCAAATCATACCGGTAAGAATTGAACCGGAATCGAAGACAGAAGACCTTTTGTTGGTCCGATATCGTCGAACCTATGTCCGAGAAATCGAATTGGCTACCGGTCGATCACGTCCTCCGGCACCCGGGCCCCACCCCCCAAGAATAATAAATGAATAAATAAATATTATTAATAAAACTGTAAACCATGTCCTGATAACATGTGTAAACTATCTCTTGACAACAAACATCGCAATACGCCCTTATTTCGCCAACTCCTTAAAAAACTTCTCCCGCTCGTCCTTCCGCACATTCCCCGTCGGGACTTCTTTAATCTCCACCGTTATCGGGTGGCCGCCTCCAACCGAAATTATATCCCCCGGCTTTACTTGATGCGCCGGCTTAACTCGCTGGCCGTTTATTTTTATCAGCCCGTTATCGGCCATCTCCTTGGCCAGAGTCCGTCTTTTAATAATCCCCAAATCAGATAAATATTGATCAAGTCTCATAGTTTATTCCATACTTAATTCATGCCAATTATAACCAATCCACTCCGGTTTGGCAAGCAGGGGACTTGACCCAAAAGCATCGTCTGCTTATATTAAATAGCAATAAATTGGAGATGAAGAACCATAATCAAAACAAATAAATGGAGCGAACTATGATCAAAAAGGTTGGTGTTGTAGGGTGCGGCCAAATGGGGTCGGGGATCACGCAGGTGTCCGCCCAGGCCGGGTATCCAGTGATTGTCAATGATGCCACCGAGGAACTGCTTGCCAAAGGAATTAAGCGGATAACCAAACAACTGGATAAAGCGATCGAAAAAGGAAAACTGGATCAGGCCGCCAAGGACAAGACGCTTGCAAATATCAAGGCCACGACCGAATTTTCCCCCTTTGCCGATTGCGATATTGTCATCGAAGCCGTTACTGAAAATATGGCAACAAAAAAAGAGTTGTTCAAGGAACTGGATAAAATCTGCAAACCGGAGACGATTTTTGCCTCCAATACCTCATCTCTACCGATCGGCGATCTGGCCTCAGTAACTAAGCGTCGTGACAAATTTCTTGGCCTCCACTTTTTCAATCCGGTACAGGTGATGAAGCTGATCGAAGTGGTGAAGACCATTGATACATCTGATGAGGCATTCAATACAGCTTTCTCCTTTGCCCAATCTCTGGGGAAATCCCCCGTCAAAGCCAAAGATTCACCCGGCTTTATTGCCAATGTGCTTCTGATTCCGTATCTGCTTGATGCCATCCGTCAGTATGAAAACGGGCTGGCTTCGCGTGAGGATATCGACAACGCCATGATATTCGGCTGTGGCCATCCGATGGGACCGCTTACCCTAACCGATTTTATCGGTCTGGATACAATTCTTTATATTGCCGATATTATGTTTGAGGAATTCAAGGACAGCCATTATGCCGCGCCGCCGCTTCTTCGCCGGATGGTCAACGCCGGATATTTCGGAAAGAAGTTGGGCCGCGGATTTTACGAATACAACAAATAGAACCTGAGGACTTATATGGAATACAAAAATATAATTGTCAAAAAAGAGGATAAGATAGTCATCATCACGATGAATCGTGAGAAGGCGCTTAATGCTCTCAATGATGAGACTATTGGCGAACTTCAGGATTTCTTCCGTCATGCTTGGATGGACGATTCAATCGGATGTGTGGTCATAACCGGCGCCGGCAAAGGATTCATAGCCGGAGCGGATATATCTGAGCTGGCCCAGTGTGATGTCCTGAAAGCGGTAAAAAAGTCGATGCTGGGTCTGTACCTGATGCAGTCAATTGAAAATTTCCCATGTCCGGTGATCGCCGCCGTGAATGGGTTTGCTCTCGGTGGCGGTTGTGAACTGGCAATGGCCTGCGATATCAGACTGGCCTCAGATAAGGCCAAATTCGGCCAGCCGGAGGTAAATCTTGGATTGATTCCCGGATATGGCGGAACACAGAGATTGGCTCGTCTGGTCGGGCGCGGCAAAGCCAAGCAGTTGATATTCACCGGCGAGATGATTGACGCCAACGAAGCCCATCGTATCGGTCTGGTCGATGAGGTCTATCCTGCCGAAGAATTGATGAATAAGGCGATGGAGATGGCCAAAAATATTTTATCCAAAGCCCCCGTGGCGGTTTCGGCGGCCAAGGAATGTATTAACCGCGGTCTTGATGTTGATCTCGCAGCCGGCTGCGATTTTGAGAAAGCCAGTTTCGGCAATATTTACGGTACGACAGATTCCGCCGAAGGGATGAAAGCCTTTCTGGAAAAACGAAAGGCGGAGTTTAGGGGAAAATGATTGATTGGGAATAACTGAATAGCATGTACTGACAT
>CAZCFT010000157.1:0-3303 GCA_964498015.1 uncultured Ignavibacteriaceae bacterium | reverse complement strand
ACCCTTGCAACTTCTTTTTCCCCTCGCCCTCTGGGAGAGGGGTTAGGGGTGAGGGTGAACTGGGGTTAGGGGTGAGGGTGAACTGGGGTCAGGGGTGAGGGAAAAACCCCTAAATTGGCTTCAAATGGTTTCACAAGAATTCAATTCCACACGCCGTAAGCCTATCACCCCGTTACAATTACAGGAAAGAAATTCATAAAAAATATGACAAAACAAACCCACGCAAAAACGCCTCCCTTTACTAAGATATGCCTATATATCACAAATACTTACAATGTCTATTGTACTACCCAAAAAATTCCGAAAAACAAACCCAAATCTCATCAACCCACTGCCGCACAATCACGTAGCTTTTTCAAATTGGCTTCGTTCGCTTTACTTAAAAACGCAAGCTCTTCTCCCCCTGTAGAATATCACGAAAACAATCAAACCCAGCTTCATTACGTCATTCATGCAATCAAAAAAACGTCAGTCCGTCTATTATGGACTGACGCCTCAATATTACAAATTGGTAAATCCGGCTATTGACGGAACAGATTAACTAATCACACTTCCTTCGACTTCTTTATCTCTTCAATCACCTTCTCCATAATTTCGCGGGGAACTTCTTCATAATGCGAAAAAGTCCGCGAATACACACCCTGCCCTGAGGTCATCGATCGCAAATCGACTGAGTAGTTATAAAGCTCCGCCTGAGGCGCAGTGGCGCGAATCCGCTGGTATCGCCCCTCCGGGTCCATACCGGAAATTCGTCCCCTGCGGCCCGAAAGATTCCCCATCACGTCGCCCGTGAAATCATCAGGGACCAATACTTCGAGAATATTTATCGGCTCCAGCAAAACCGGATTGCATTTCAGGAATCCTTCTTTGAACGCCATTGACGCCGCAATCTTGAAGGCCATATCTGACGAATCAACTTCATGGTACGACCCATAATATACTGCTACGATAACATCCACCACCGGTGAGCCCGAAAGCCCGCCCTCAATCATCGCCTCAATCACCCCCTTTTCCACCGAAGGGATATATTTATTCGGGATGGTGCCGCCGGTAACCTCATCACGGAACTCAAATCCGGCGCCTCTCTTATTCGGCTCCAGACGAAGATAAACATCGCCATACTGGCCGCGTCCGCCGGATTGCTTTTTATACTTATGCTGAAGCTCAATCTTCGATTTGATTGTTTCCCGATACGGTATCCGCGGTTTGAAAAGATCAACATCCACGCCGAATTTCTTCTTCAGTTTATCAACTATATTTTCAGTATGAGTTGACCCCTGACTGAAAAGGACCGTCTGCCGCAGGGCCGCATCTATCACAATATGGAATGTTGGGTCTTCGTCGCGCAATTTCGCCAGCCCCATCCCAAGCTTCTCCTCGTCTCCTTTGGCGCGTGGCTTGACCCCGGTATCCATCACCGGCTCCGGGAATTCAACTTTGGGCATGATCATCCCCATATCCTTATCCCCCAACGTATCCCCCATCTTGGTCGCTTTAAGCTTCACGAGAGCGCCAATATCCCCCGCAACCGCCGCCTCAACATCGCTCCGCTCTTTTCCGCTTATAGAATAAATCTGTCCAATTCTTTCAGTCGAGCTTTGATTTTGATTATAAAGATCCATCCCCGGCGATATTTTTCCACTGATGACTTTGAAAAGCGATATTTCGCCAATATGTGCCTCCGCCAACGATTTGAAAAAATACGCCACAGGTTTTCCGCCGGGATCCGCATTTACCGCCACAACTTCATTCTTCCCTGTGGTCATAAGATTCACGGGCGACACCGATTTGGGATTAGGAAGAAATTCAGCAATGAAATCCATCAAAAGATGAGTCCCTGAATTCCTGTCGGCCGAACCATAAAGCGTCGGGAATATCGATTTTTTCACAACGGCCTTTTTCAATCCGTCATGAATCTCCTGAGCAGTCAATTCCCCCTTGTCGAAGAATTTCTCCAGAAGTGCATCGTCCGCCTCGGCCACAGCCTCAATCATTCTCTGCCTGCCTTTGATAGCGGCATCCTTCAGATTGGCCGGTATTTCCCCTTCCGTGGGCGTCCCTTTGGCATCGAAAGTATATGCCTTCATTTTCAACAAATCGACCAGACCCTTATATTCCGTCCCTTCTCCAATCGGAATCTCCATTGGGACAACCTTCAGCCCAAACCTCTCCTGGAGCCGATTAATGACATCGGAGCTCTTTACATGCTCCTTTTCTATCTTGTTGATAAAGAAAATCCGCGAAAGATTGAATTTTTCGACATATTTATTTTGAATTTCCGTGCCCACTTCAATACCGGCATTGGCGTTCAGAACTATGATGGCGGTTTCGACAACATTAAGACCAATGATTAATTCGCCAATGAAATCGGCATGGCCGGGAAGGTCAAGAAGGTTTATCTTCTGGTTTTTCCAGGGGCAGGTCAAAATAGATAATCCGATTGATGTTTTCTTGCTGATCTCCGCATCCGTAAAATCCGATAGAGATGTGCCATCATCCACCTTACCCTGTCGATTGGTTATGCCGGATGAGAATGCAATTGCATCCGCCAGGCTCGTCTTGCCGCATCCTCGCTGGCCTATGAGAGCGACATTTCTTATCTGTTCGGTGTCATAAACCTTCACCGGAACTACCTCCTTAAAAATCTAAATCCAAAATTCATTATAAGTTTGAAATAATAACACCACCCCTCCATTTTGTCAATTTCTTTATTTGACCGAGCCTCATTCGGCCTCCCAATTCCGAGTCTGCCCCCACAGGAGATTGGACGTTGGACTTCGACCTTCCTGCCCCCAGAATCGCTGTCGCTTCGCTGTTGATTGGGATTTGAATCTCCTTTTGTAGAGATATATGAGATGCCCATATTTATGAGACAGATAATTGCCAATTGCTCAGCCGCCCTTAACTCTTTCGGTCCTAAGATTTATCTAATGGAATTCCGAAGCCGAGATGAGGCGGTTAAGCGTTCCGCCACCATATCAATCTGCCCAAGACTTGTGAAATCAAGAAGCGAATCCATTTATTTTCGACTGAAATGCCCTCCAATTTTCCCCGGATTCAATTTCCAAAAGAAACCATTCCTTCGTTCCTTGCTCTTTATTTCACAATGTTTTTGCCTTCAACACGAAATTTGGGTGAGAGCCATGGCAACCACCTTGTGACATATTTCACATATTTTGGTATGCTAACTGGGTTGATTTGAAGTTATGATTATGGGCTTATTTGTAGCATGATGGATTTGGATAATTGGATTTTGATGGGGGCGGGTAGCGGTGATTTTAGAGGGGTTGAATAGTGGTTTGG
>CAZCFT010000156.1:0-3723 GCA_964498015.1 uncultured Ignavibacteriaceae bacterium | reverse complement strand
TTGCCCGACGGTGCGCGAGGCGGATGGCCTGGCCATGTCCAGTCGCAACGCCTATATAAATCCCGACGAACGCAAGGCTGCGACGGTGCTCTTCCGCGCCTTGTCCGCCGCCAAAACTGCCTTTGAAGGGGGCGAACGCGAGGCGGAAAAACTACGCCAGATCGTGCACGAAACCGTTGCCTCCGAGCCATTGGCAACGCTGCAATATGTTTCCTGTGCGGATTATGACAGGCTGGAGGAACTGGAGTCCGTGCGCGGCAAGGCGCTGCTTTCGATGGCAGTGTTTATTGGGAAGACAAGGCTGATTGATAATTTCGTGATTGGATAAAGCACAGGGCGGATAGTAGTCCGCTCTGCGATATCTATGTTTTCTGTAAATCAGTAAACAGATTGACTCTGCGAGTTTAAAGCTCAACGTCTCTTCTTTCTTAATAAGACTCCGCCAATCAGTATGGCAACAACTCCAAGGATCAAAACGACCCAAAGGGGATTCGATGATGAAGATTCTACAGGTTGTCCGGTAGGTGTAGTTGTTGGCGTTGATGTGGGTGTGTTCGTCCCAATTGGTGAAGGGATGGAAAGTGGGGTGATAGTAATATTCGCTGTGGCAGTCGTAATTGCATATTCCACTGAATAGAACGAATCAAAACTCGTTGGTTGGTCGGCTCTATTAATATAGGCGTGGATAGTCACCCTATCGGGATAACCTAAATATTCAAGAGGAATGATCAATTCAAAAATCTGGTCAAGGGCTGCACCCTTGTATATCTTTTGAAGGTCCCACTGAAGACCATTGTTCCCTTGGGGTGCCAGATGTACATCTTCGGGCTGGTTGGGTATCGTGAAGGCTTGAAAAAACCCTTGGTTTTCTCCCTCTGCGACGATATCGAATGTGAATTGCCCGGGAACATCTGAGGAAAATGATCCGTAAGGATCGATTCGCAAATACAGATAGTTTTCATCAGAAAAAGCATACAATGCCGCAAAGTCGTAAGGACCTGATTCCTGCGGATCAGTAGCCAGCGGTGAAATCTCCGGCCAATCCGAGGAGATGCCATCCAGATTAATCGCTGAGTTGCCAAGAGCTAAGGGGGCAACTGTAAATCCATGGCTTCCCGACGGGGTAGAAGAATAGCCTTTCAACCAGTCTTTCATCTCCTCCAAACTCAGTTCTTCATAACTATCCTTCCATCTTTCAAAGAAACCAGAAGAATTACGGCCGGTTAATATATTTAAAGAACTATCAACATCTTCCTTGGTTAGTTTATCTATGTCGTAATTATTTATCATGTATTCTGCAAATTGCTGATAATAATTATCGATGAGAAGCCCAAAAGGGATGTGGGACGATAAAGGAATGGACATTTCAATATCTATGAAAAATGGGATTGTATATCCCTGATAGTTCTTAGTCCAAGCATCTGTTCCAAGCACCTCTAAAAACGCCCCAAAGGAATCTTTATAAGGTTGAATAATGTCCTGTACTGGAATTTCTTCATTGCCATAAACATATTTATTAAAGACCACAGAATTATCTTTATTCGTGATCGCATTTACCGCCTCTTGAAGGTCTGTGATACTAACAATATGTTCGCTATTCTTATATTTTTTATATAGATAACCAAAAACATCATATATTGATTTTGTATTTTCTGTTTCCTGCTGAATCAAGGAATCAAGATACAGACCAATTACTGCACCTTTATAGTAAGTATTTCCTATTTCGTCTATAGACATGTATTGGGTATTGAGAGCTCTTTTATAAACAAGATAAGATGAATAGATTTTTCCTAAATATATCCTATCACCGGTTATTTCGTAAGCCAATCTATTTCCTATATAATATTCACCCAATCCTTTCGCAATGAGGCGATCAGCAGAAACAAGAGATTCATTCCTATAATCATTTGCGAAAGAGACCCATGACAATATTAAATGACCAACTAATTCGTCATATCTAGTCGGAGGCCAATATTGATATCCTCCCGTTGATTCTCTCGTTCCAGGAAATCTGTACGTTTGGATAAAATCAGGGCTAAAATTAGTATACAAAGGAATAACCGGGTATGGATTTTCTCCAAATATTTCCGTATATCTTTCAACGGCGAGAGCTGTTCTTTGAACGTAAAAATTAACATCTTCCTGCGTGGAAAGATGAATTTGAGTACCCCACGATTGATCTGATTCTAATACTCCAAATTTTATTATCGAATTTCCGGCCAACATTTCCGAATAAAAGGTAAACTTGCCAAAATATATTCCTTGTCTTTGAACAAAATTTCTTACCAAGTCATTTGTAATTTTCGGAACCTCGAAATATGTTCCTTGATCAATATAGGGGGTTACTAGTTGCCAGTCTGAAGGCAAATTAAACATAACTTTAATGCTTTTCACTTTTACGTTAATCGGAACCAAGAAAAAATATTCCCCTATAAATAATCCACCTAGGTCATTAATAAAGACAGCTGCGTCGCCTCCTGTTGAAACATATGATAATCCTCCTTCATAAGGAACAATTTTCGAAATATCATATCCGATTTTGATACTTGAAAGATTCTGCTGTGATGGTATTGTCCAATTATTTAGACCAGTATATTGAATAATAGATTGACTTCCACCAGTATCAATTGCTAGGTTACTAATAAAGGTATGAATATCTTTGGGAACCATAAAAAAACCAATGTTAAAAGCACTCTGCGATAGATTTTGAATATTTACATCTACATGTGCAGTATCTTTTCCCTCTTCGACCGTAACTGTATAAAATAGTTCAAGGCCATCTTGTTGAGCGGTCACCGGCTGAGAAACAGAAACAAGAGCAGGTAAGACTATAGCAAAAACGCAAATTACTCTCAAGAAGTTATGCCTTCGAGTGCCCATCTTTCCATCCTTTGGAACGCAAATAGCTTTGTAAGATCTATCTACTTGTGGAACAATGAATTATGAATATACCTGCACACAGCCTGATCCGGGTTACATGGCGATCGCATAACGGTTTTGGGATGAAATAGTTTACCATATTTTTTCCCTTAACCAAGTGGATGTTATCCGGCATTCCCTCTACACCTGCTCGAATCTCTCCACCGGCACCACGAACACGGTGGCGCGCTTCTCGCCTTCGGGGGCAGGGCCGCAATTCTCTTTCAAAACCTGGATGGCGGCATCCACTTTGTCATCGTCCATGCCCACCAGCAGGGTAGTCACGCCGCGCCGCAGCAGGCCGCCAGTCGAGGCGATGCGCGTCACGCGGAATTTGGCCGCGGTCAGGGCCTGGGTTACGGGGTCGGAGTCAGCATCACGCAGAATGGCAATGATCAATTTCATGGCTAAAACTCCTCGAATCGTTCCACTGGAATGACGAAAATGGTCGCGCCGCCGACTGTCACTGGCACGGGCGTAGGCAGCGGCAAAGGAGAGCCTTCCAATGGGATGGCGAGATATTCCACGCGCTGGCGGCAGGAGCGCTGCAGGGCCTCGACGGCCTTCTCGGTCATGCCCTCTGGCAGGCCAATCAGCAGGGTGGCGTTGCGCCGCCCCAGGAAACCGCCTGTGCTGGCCAAATGGATGATCGGCGCGCCCAGCACGTTCAGGGCGCGCCCCGCCAGGTCCACGTCCTGTTCCTGGACGACGGCGGCGATCAAATGACGAATGGGGTGACAACGAATGATGGGATGTTCCATAGAGCAGATACTCCTTACTCCGGGCAGACCAACGTATCGGACG
>CAZCFT010000155.1:0-3775 GCA_964498015.1 uncultured Ignavibacteriaceae bacterium | reverse complement strand
GATGATATAAAACGTGTGGCGCAGAAATATCTCCAGCCTGATAAGCTGACTTATGTCGTCGTCGGCAAATCGGAAACATACGAAAAACCTTTGGATGAATTCGGCAAAGTTACCAATATTCAGTTGACCGAACCGGTGACGGAATAAATCTGTCATAGTCATTTTGATTTGTGATCGGCGGGCTGAAAAGTTCGTCGGTCATTTTTGACCGGCAAACGGTGGGACGGAAATAACGCCCGGGCAATATTGATACTACCGGCAGACTGGTTCGTTGCCGCCTTTGTATAGGTAGTTTATCAGAAAGGTCACATCTAAAGCATCAAAAGCGCCATTGCCGCTGGCATCCGCTTCCGCCGAGCAAGTTGCGGGTGGACCACCCTTATATAAGTTATTAATCATAGCTGTTATGTCGAGCGCATTAACAATGCCGTTATTTGAAAAGTCTCCGGCCAAATCACAGCACGATTCCGATAAGCGGACAATCTGAAACTCCTCGCCAGATGCCAAATAGGCATAATCCCCTGAAACCGCAATCTCATTGACCCAACCATATTCACCTGCATGGCCGGCCGAAACCATCAGCGCCGGATTTGTTATATCATAAAAATACAATCCGCCGGCCGAGCCGACAATGGCGTAATTATTCCACAAATCGATGCAAAATCCATCGTCGTCAACCATCCTAATATTAAGAAATATTGGCGATGAGGGGTCAGCAATATTGAAGGAAAATATCGACCCTATCATAAGCTCGCCTGTCCATGTGGCCAAATAGGCGTAATCCCCCGAAAGGACAATATCGCTTGGCGTTTGGCCAACCCCTGCGCTCCCTTCAAGGAAGGGCGAATAGGGATCGCTAACGTTGAGAATCTGCAAATGGGGAATATAAAGATAATCCCCCCGCACGGCGATATAATCGCACCTCCCGGGATAATTACTTACCCATGTCGGATTCTGTGGATCTGAGATATTATATATCCAAAGCGAGTCATATCCCCCGATATAGGCAAAGTCCCCTTGCACCGCTATGCTATACGCCGCTCGCGGCAGCGCCGTTCCGCTGATTAAATACGGATTATTGTCATCCGCAATGCTGAATATCTCGAAATGGCCGGTATTGGTGTACGGGGCCCATGAATACCCGGTTACATAAGCAAAGGTGTCGCTTACGACAACCTCCATTCCGGTATAGGAAAGAGGGAGCTGCCCCAGAGCCAATGGATTGGATTTATCGGTTATATCAATTATGCTAAATCCGCTTCCAGCGACATAGGCGCGATTTCCCATAACTGCCACACATTGTGAACTATATGTTCGATAGTCGCCGATGAAAGAAGGACTGGAAGCGGAGGCAACGTCCAGAATTATTAATCCTTGCGAATAATCCGCGATAAAAGCCTTATTATCTTCAACATGAACCTTCTTGCCATTAGGATCGGCATAAAATCCTGCGAAGACTGGAACTTCCGGATTCGCGACATTTAATACCGTCAATCCGCTATTGCCCGCAAGAGTCTGGCCCGTCAAAAAGGCCAAAGTGTCCCTTGCAAAGACTCCGTAAGAATATCCCGATGTTTGATACCCGCCCAAAATATACATATCATTGGGTCGAGGCGCCGCAATCACTTGCAGACCCTTATCATCGCATGCGGCGTAAAAAAGGCCGTTGGCATAACTTATGTCAAATATCCTTGCTGGAGCGCTACAAAGCGCTATATACGACGGAGCCTGAGGATTGACAATATTTACCGTAGCCAATCCAAATGTCCCTCCGACATAGGCGACAGTATCCTTCACATATATGCAGAATCCATATAGATTGCCATGATTGAGACTACCTTCAAGATTGGGCGATGCCGGCGCCGAAATATCGACAACATAAATATTGCCATATCTCTCGGAAAGATACGCATAATTGCTCAAGACAAAAACATCAGTGATATATCCACCCGGATTGATTTTGCCGACCAATTGGGGGTTGGCCGGATCATTCAGATCATATATTCCGAGACCGTTATTCCATAATGCGACATATAGATAGTTGCCCGCCATCATCGATCCCAACGCCACTCCGCTGTCGATGCTTATTTGACGAACAAATCCCGGCTCGGAGAGATTACTGATATCCACGACAACAAGCCCTTTTTCCATGGAGCAATAGGCATAATTGCCGTTAATGGCAACATCCTGCATCGCCGACCAGAGAGCGCTTCCCATTGAAACTGCCGTCATTGACCCGGCAGAAAGCGGCCCGCTGATGGCAAAAAGGAGAATTGCAAAGCCTAAAAAGAAAACTGAGGCTTTTCTCATTTCTCCTCCAACCGGTTAAGAATCATTGAGTTTAAAGAAAACAGTGAGAACGAAAAAATTATCAACCCTTTGGAATGTTTAGGTTCTTATTTTACTAATATCGACACGTCAGAAATATATCCATATTTTGTAATTTTGTCAATTGGAAATCCGGCCTCTGACGGATCGGATAATTCCTTTTCGGTGGACAGAAAAATATATAAAAAATCCTTGACATATTAACCCCAAGTGGCTATTATTATTATAGCTACTGAGAGTTAAATATTTCTCTTTATGTGATTTTTCTGCTTTTTCTCAAGCAAGAATCACCGTGAAATGCTAATATCAATTTAAGACAATGTCGTCGTTATATCATCAACTTTTTTGTGCTCACAGGGGAGGTGATATATATAAGCCAATTCGATCGATTTAATTTTTTAAACTATCGTAGGATCATTCAAAAAACCTCAGAGTAACTAATTGCTCTTTGAAGGAGACTATGCAATGTACAGACTCAAAACGACTCTATTTATTTCTGTCTTAGTCCTTCTTGTGCTGGGGTGTTGGGCTCTGTCAGCGGCTCGGGAGAAGCCGGTGATGGAACCAAGCAAAGTTCGGATTTCTCCGACGGCCCAGACACCAAGTCCCGATCCTAATTGGGAACTTAAAGATGTCGAGCGTCAGCCCGACTATCATGAATTATATTCCGAGGATGTTACCAGCAAGGTAAGTCCGACCGTCCCCTCGACCGGGACTAAGGAATTCAGGTCTTCAGTGTTGGCGGAGGATTTTGAAGTTTCCGTTCCGCCATCCGGCTGGAGTCTGATATCAACCCACACTGACACCCTGACATGGTATCAGGCCAGCGCCGACCCTTACTCAGGAAGCTATCATGCGGACGTCAAGTATGATCCCGATCTGGTTCTTCAGGATGAATGGCTGATTACATCCGCAATGGATTTTACATCGGTCACAGCCGACATCAGGGCCGATTTCTACTGGATGATGAGCTATTATTGGGGCGTTGACCCTTATGATAACTATGATATCGAGCTCTGGATATCTACTGATGGCGGGACCACTTGGCCGACCAAACTCTGGGATGAGTCCGTTGCCGGTGTTTTCAGCTCATGGACGTGGTATGGGGCTTCGGTAAGCTTGGCCAGTTATGTAGGCCAGAGCAATGTCAAACTTGCCTGGAGATATGTCGGTTCCGATGGCGCCGAGGGGTCCGTCGATTTTGTGTCAATTAATGATAATCCTCCGCCGACCGGACGCTGCTGTTATGGCGATCCCTTTAGCCCGACCTGCGCCGATATTTCCGAAGCGGCCTGCCTTGCCCTCAGCGGCGCCTGGGATGGAACGAAGACCTGCGCCGAACCTTGTCCGGTCGCCGGTCCCGGCGATAATTGCGCCGCTCCGGTTGTTGTCAATCTTCCGGCCGAGATGCCTTACCTAAATACCAATTATACCTGCGGCCGGGTTG
>CAZCFT010000154.1:0-3886 GCA_964498015.1 uncultured Ignavibacteriaceae bacterium | reverse complement strand
CCCGACTTGATCGGGAACCCAGAGAGTGGTTGTGAAGTGCAAATCAATTACTGATTTCTGGGTCCCGTGTCAAGGCACGGGATGACAGATTGGGAAGCTCTATGATTTTGAGTGAAGCGCTTTGCGAAAATATACACTTTTTCAACAAGCCCGCCAGCGAAGCCGATTTCCATTGCTTTAGCGCTGCGTTCGACATAACTTAGGCAATATTTATAATTAAACCGAAAGGCCTGACTTAATTGATACAACTTGCTTTTCATGGCGCGGCCGGGACAGTGACCGGCTCGAAATATCTTGTCACTATTAATAATAAGAAAATCCTTATCGACTGCGGGATGTTCCAGGGAGGTCGAGAACTACGATTGCGCAACTGGGAGAAATTGCCGTTTGATCCCTCAGAACTGGAAGCGGTAATATTGACCCACTGCCATATCGACCATATCGGATATTTGCCCAAAATGGCGAAAGAGGGTTTTCATGGCACAGTTTTCTGCACGCCGCCAACATCCGAGATCAGCCATATCTCCCTCCTCGACACTGCCCACCTTCAGATGGAAGACGCCGAATTTCGTAACAAGAAAAAGCTAACTCGCCATGAAAAAGCCCTGCCGCTTTTCACAACCGACGATGCCGAATTGGCGATGCGCTTCTTTGAAGATGCCATGTACGATCAATGGGTTGAAATCGGCAAAGGCATCCGTTTTCGATTGCATGACGCCGGCCATATCCTCGGAGCCGCGGGGGTGGAACTGGCGCTGGATGACGGCAAAAAGCAGTTGTCGATATTTTTCTCCGGTGATGTCGGCCGCTATGGCAATTTCCTCACCAATGATCCGTCTGAGCCCCCCGAATCTGACTATCTCGTCTGCGAATCAACCTACGGCGGGCGTGTTCATGAACCGGAAGACCCCGAATTTATATTTGAAAATATTATAGACGAGGTCGTCGAAAAAAAGTCCATTCTGCTGATACCTGCCTTTGCTGTCGGACGCACTCAGCAGATTACTTATATGGTCAACCACTTGATCAAGCATAAGCGAATTCCATCAATAGATATTCATATTGATTCCCCCATGGCGATCTCCGCAACCGACATTTACAAAAAGTACAGTTCATATCATCCCCTTAGTCCTGAGGAATTGCATAGCGATCAAAGTTTACTCAATGGAAAAAATATCTTCTTTCATCGGGAGAAAAGCGAATCCCAGCAACTCAATAGGTTAAAAGGACCGGCAATCATAATTTCCGCCAGCGGGATGCTTTCCGGCGGAAGAATTTTGCATCACATGCTCAATAGGCTCCCCGACCCGAATGTAATAGTGGCCTTAGTCGGATTCATGGCGGATGGAACCCTCGGACGCAAGCTCATGGATGGCGAAAAGGCGCTTTATATTCACAAGACTCTCGTACAGGTCAATGCGAAGATTGTCAGCCTGCACGGTCTTTCCGGGCATGCCGATTATTTTGAATTATTGCACTGGCTCGAGCCTTTCAAAAAGATGCCAAAGAAGGCTTTTATTACCCATGGCGAACCGTCTCAATCCTCCGCAATGGCGGCGCATCTGAAAGAAGAACGCGGCTGGGACTGTTTTATACCCACTTTGGGGCAGTCGGTAGAATTGTAGATTTCTCGCCTTTGCATTCTTATCTCAAAATATTCGATTCAGCGGAACAGTTGAAAAACCCTCTGAACAAGTTGTGGCAGGTCCTGCCACGGCTCAAGCAGAGTGACGCCCCGCCGCCTCGCAAATGGGTAGATACAAGGGCACGAACCCTGCGTTTGCCCGCCATCGGAGGGCTCGTGCCATTCAAGATAAATAGGCGCCGTTCAGAATATTGGGATTTAACCGACTTAATGGCTAATGTCTGATTTATTTTATTATTTCTTTGCAAAAAACAACAAGTTATATTTTACGATATAGATAGGTTCTCTGTGGAAACAGCTATCAAAAGAAATTACATAATCCTGATCGCCTCCCTGCTGATACTGGTCTATTTGCCCACTCTAATTGATCTGGTGACTGATTGGGCGAGCGACGGCAATTATTCACACGGCTTTCTTGTGCCAATTATCTCCGGCTATCTAATCTGGCGAAAGCGGAAAGAACTGGCCGAACTTGAAAAATCCACAAGCAGACTCGGGCTGGCTATTGTTGTCATCGGGATGATTCTTTTTGTCCTGGGAAACGGGGCCTCGGAATATTTCACTGTTCGCTTCTCTCTCGTCGTCACTATCTTTGGATTGGTCCTATATCTTTATGGGAAACGAATAATTCACAACACTTGGTTTGAGATTCTATTCCTCTTTTTCATGATCCCGATCCCGTATGTCATTTATTTTTCTGCCACATTCCCGATGCAACTTCTGGCCAGCAAGGTTACCGTCTCCGCGTTGAATTTTATCGGGATGTCGGTCGTGCGACAGGGGAATATTATTCACCTCCCCAATCAGTCCCTTGAAGTTGCCGAAGCGTGTTCCGGAATGCGGAGCCTTATCTCACTTCTGGCGCTGGGAGCAATATATGCCTATCTAAGCCAGAAAAAACTCTCCGCCAAAATAGTCCTATTCTTATCTACTATTCCCATTGCTGTTTTGGGAAATATCTTCCGCGTTTTTCTGACTGCAATAATCGTCTATACCTCCGAGACTAATGTAACCGAAGGGGCCGCGCATTTTCTAATGGGGGCCTCGGTATTTGTGGTTACTTTTATTCTGCTATTTATTTTTGGGGCCATATTGAAGAGAATAATAAGATGAAAAAACAGCGCTATATTGTTGTTATCATTATTCTCTGTGGAGGAATTCTCGGAAACCTCCTTCGTTATTCAGGTCGTATGCCGGACAAAATGGCCGACTTCTCCATGATTCCAAATACGATTGACGGCTATTCCGGGACCGAGCTTCAACTTGATGCCGCCACTTATGAAGTTTTGAAAGCCGATCGTTCAACATACCGTGATTACGGCTCCAATGACCATGCCAGAGAGGCTCTTTTCTTGGCCTATTTTAAATCACAGAAATATGGCAGTCAAATACACTCTCCAAAGCATTGTCTTCCCGGCGGCGGGTGGAGAATCGAGAGCATTCATCCTTACCGGCTTAATCTGCCTGACGGGACTATTACGGAAATCAATCGCCTCGTGATCGTCAATCAAGATTACAAGTCGGTGATGTTTTATTGGTATCAGACTCGTTCGGGGGCGATTCGCAATGAGTATGGGCTAAAATTTGATCTGGCCCAAAATGCGCTGTTATTCCGTCCCACCGACGCCGCTATTATCCGACTCACTGTGACCGTGCCGTTGGTAAATCCGGCTTTTGACGGAAATGGGGATGTCCAACAGGCGACTGAGATCGGAGTCGATTTCCTTCAGAAATCTTATCCATATATAATCAAGTCCCTGCCGTTTTAGGGCTTGTTGAAAAAGTGTATGTTATGGCAAAGAACTTCACTTATGTTCACCATCGTACACTGAATTGTCATTCCCGATTTAATCGGGAACCCAGAGCAAAGTTTCCCGCTCCCGCGGGAAAATAATAATTTTTGCTCAGTCATAGGCGCCACCTTCAAGGGCTTGTTGAAAAACCCCTATGCGTCAATAGCCGCATCAGGTCTTTTGACTGACAAGTGGGAAAGGGCCTTTCCTTCAGCAATATGACACTGGAATTGTCTTGCCCCAACTTTAGGACTTGTTGAAAAAGTAGATGCTATTCGAGAATAGTTCATCTATGTTCACCATAGTACATCTAAGCGTCATTCCCGACCTGAGAGGGAACCCAGAAATTAACACGATTTGACGTAAACCACTGCATCTTAAGCCATTTTCCGCCGGATGGTTGTCGGCTGGTCGATGGGCAATCGCATCACCGGACAGCTGACGCTTG
>CAZCFT010000153.1:0-3888 GCA_964498015.1 uncultured Ignavibacteriaceae bacterium | reverse complement strand
AAGGGAATGACAAAATTATCGTCACTCTAAACAGCCTCTTGGCTGATGAGTTAACCGCCATCAATCAATACATGGTTCATTCCGAGATGTGCGCCAACTGGGGATATGAACAGTTGCATAAGAAAATCGAGAAGCGAGCCATTGACGAAATGAAGCATGCCGAAAAATTAATCGCCCGAATTATTTTTCTCGAAGGAATGCCGGTCGTCAGCAGACTCAAAGATATTCATATCGGCGACAAAGTCGAATCCCAACTTGAGAACGACCGAAAGGCCGAGGACGGAGCTGTCAAGGCGTATAATGATGGAATCCGGCAGGCAGTCGATCTCGGCGATAATGGCACGCGCGAGCTGCTGGAATCATTTGTGAAAGACGAAGAGGACCATCTCGACTGGCTTGAGGCACAGCAGGACCAAATTAAGCAGATGGGAATTCAGAATTATCTTGTGGAGCAGGTAGGGTGATAATTTCCGGAGGTTTGTCTCAAGGCAGTACTCCTGCTATAATCTATAGATTCAATTTGCTGGCAATTTGGAGGATTAATGAAAGATAAATTGAACAACACTCTCGACTGGCTCAAAAGCAAGAAGGTCGACTATGCCGACGCCCGTTTTGTTCGGATTGAAAGCGAATCGATTCGGGTAACTGACGGCATTGTTGACACTCTTACCAAAGATGTCAATGTCGGGGTTGGAATCAGAGTTATAGACAGGGGCGCCTGGGGATTTGCGGCGATTGCCTCGATAAAAGAGGCCGATATCAAGAAGGCCGCCAACAAAGCGCTTCAGACGGCGCGCGCTTCCGCCACTACCGTGAAAGAGAAGGTTAAGCTGGCGGAAGTCACACCGTACAAAGACCATTATGCTTCGCCGTGTGAGAAAGACCCATTCACGGTTCCTGTCGACGAGAAAATTGGACTTCTGCTGGAGATCTCCGACCGGTTGAAAACCGATGCGCTTATCAAGACGGGTGAAGCATCCTGCGATTTCTTTAAAACGAACAAAATATTTTGTTCGACCGAAGGCGCGGAAATTGAGCAGGATATAATCGAATCCGGAGCCGGATATACGGCCACCGCTTATGACGGCAAAGAGGTGCAGAAACGTTCTTATCCGAATTCACATCGCGGGGATTATGCCACCTGCGGGTATGAATATGTGCTTGGTATGAAGCTATTGGATAATGTCGACCGTGTCCGTGAAGAAGCGGTAAAACTTCTCACCGCCGAAAACTGTCCCGATACCGTATGCGACATTATCATCTGCGGTTCACAGATGGCTCTTCAGGTTCACGAATCCTGCGGACATCCGACTGAACTTGACCGCGTCCTCGGCACAGAAATTTCGCTCGCGGGCGGTTCATTCATGCAGTTGGACGGACTCAATAAATTGAAATATGGTTCAGATATTGTCAATATTTATGCCGATGCAACTATTCCCGGAGCGCTGGGATCGTTTGGATATGACGACGAGGGTGTCAAATCTCAAAGGGCCCCGATTATTCAAAAGGGGCTTCATGTCGGATATTTGACCAGCAGAGAAACCGCGCCGGTCATCGGGCAGACTTCCAACGGAACCATGCGGGCTGACGGCTGGAATCGTCTTCCTCTGATCCGGATGACCAATATCAATCTTGAACCGGGAGAATGGGAACTGGACGACCTGATTACCGATACCAAAGAGGGACTTTTCTTCGACATGAACAAGTCGTGGTCGATAGACGACAAGAGGCTCAATTTTCAGTTCGGAACGGAATGCGCATGGGAAATCAAGAATGGAAAGTTAGGCAAAATGCTTAAGAATCCTCTCTATACAGGGATGACGCCGAAATTCTGGAACTCCTGCGATGCGATCTGCAATAGAAAGCATTGGCATATTTGGGGTGTGCCCAATTGCGGCAAGGGGGAACCGATGCAGGTGGCGCGGGTGGCGCATGGAGCCGCTCCCACCAGATTTCGCAAAGTGAAAGTGGGTGTGAGCAAATGATAGGACAAGATAAACTTTTCGCTCTTTTCGAGAGGGTTGCCAAAGCAAGCAAAGCCGACGAAACTGAAATTGTCTATGTCGGCTCAAATTACGGACTGACCCGTTTTGCCAATTCGATTATTCATCAGAATGTCAATGAAGATAATGCAAAGATATTCTTCAGGACGATTCTCGGCAAGAAAATCGGCGTTGCCTCGACTAATTCAATAGTTTTGTCCGACTTGAAAGATACTCTAAGGAATTCTCTGGAAATTGCCAAGTATCAAAAAGACAATAAATACTTTCCCGGTCTTCCGGAGCCTGCGGAATATGCCAAACTGGAAACATATTATGAAAATACTG
This sequence comes from uncultured Ignavibacteriaceae bacterium, assembly GCA_964498015.1. Taxonomy (GTDB): domain Bacteria; phylum Zixibacteria; class MSB-5A5; order GN15; family PGXB01; genus CAWEZN01. Next base: position 1,561 of record CAZCFT010000153.1, on the reverse strand, counting down.
CGGCCTATTCCCCAAAAGACCGCGCCAGACAAGTGAAAAAGGTTTTTGTGAGAGGCAATAAAAGAAAATTCACGGCCGCCGGAGCTTATGCTACGGGTAGCGGCGAGATTGCGGTATTCAATACCAAGGGGGCGCGCTGTTATCAGCCATTCACCAGCGCCTCTATCAATATAATTGCCATGTCCGAGACTTCTTCAGGATATGCGGTCGGCTTGTCCCGCAAGGCGGAAGATATTGATGTTGTTTCTCTGGCCGATATTGCCGTGGAAAAAGCCTATTTGGGGAAAAAGCCAAAACCGCTTGAAGCCGGCGACTACGAGGTCATACTGGAACCCTCGGCTGTCGCGGCCCTTTTCGAATGGCTGAATTATATCGGCTTCGGTTCCAAAGCCTATTTGGAGAAGACGTCATTTCTTTCGGACAAAATAGGCAAAAAAATAATGGATGATTCGGTGACTGTATATGACGATGGCAATGATTCATCAGCGATTGCCATGCCGTTTGATTTTGAAGGCGTTCCCAAAAAGAGAGTCAATATCATCGAAAAGGGAATTGGCAGGGGAGTGGTCTTTGACAGAATCACCGGCAATAAGGCCGGCGTATCCTCGACCGGGCATGCTCTCACGGCCAATGATCATGGGCAGGGAGCCATACCGCTCAATATATTCCTCGTCCCGGGCAACAAGACTCGCGAGGAGATGATAGCTTCAGTGAAACGCGGTATATTGGTGACTCGATTCCATTATATCAACGGCTATATCGATATGCCCAACGCCGTCCTGACCGGCATGACCAGAGATGGTACATATTTTATTGAAGACGGGCAGATTAAGCATGGAATAAAGAATCTGCGGTTTACCGATTCGATGCTGAGAGCCTTCTCCAGTGTCAGGGGGATATCGCGCGACCGGCAGTTGATTCCGTCATGGTGGGATTCGGTCGGATGTATCGCCGCGCCAACCGTTCATCTTGGTTCGTTTAAGTTTACCGGCACGACGGATTTTTAGATAATATCGAAATAACGATTCTATATCAAAATGGCCGGCAGATCATTCTGCCGGCCATAATTTTATACGGTCTGATACACTCAGTTTATTTTCTGAGGGGCCAGCCGCAATTACCGGTCCACTGCAAACAACTGCATGGAGCATTGCCATGCTTATACAGGTAATTAATTAAGTAAGTAATATCAAGAGCATTAATACCGCAGTTGCAGTTAGCGTCACCGGAGCAAAGGGCATAAGGTGTCGGCGCGGGGCCATGCTTGTAGAGGTAATTTATCAGGTAGGTTACATCTAGAGCATTATAGCTACCACTGCCATTGGCATCTCCAGGTCTGCAATCACAGGGAACCGGACATATAACAATCGCCCATTCAATCATGGTCACGATCGGACCGCCCATCCACGAACAGCCCGGTGAAGCCGGATCGGTATAATTCATATCCCAGAAATTGGAAATATCAGTCCAATAGTCGGGATAATCGGTCAGCTCGGTGATTGGCGGAATAGGAGGGGGCGGAATGATGGGTATCGGATTCATAAGCATATTATATGAATCA
>CAZCFT010000152.1:0-3975 GCA_964498015.1 uncultured Ignavibacteriaceae bacterium | reverse complement strand
ATCGAAGATGCAAATAATGGATACACCATTCTACACACAAAACTTGACATTACCATAGATCGCAGATAATGACCGACTCTTTCTTCCGAAAGGCAGGCTTATCCCAGATTAATCATTCTACCGGCGGCCGTCTCCCGATAATGAATGGTCTCAATTTCCCCGAGCTTTTCCATCACCGATTGAATTCTATCAGCCGCCAGCTTTATCTGTTTGACTTTTTCCAAGATATCGATAGGCAATTTATCATTGCCATTCAAAAGAATTTCCGTCGATGCGGTTATAGCCATCAACGGATTATTGATTTCGTGACTTAATGTGGCCACTGTTTGAACCAGAATATCCTGTGGTGAAAGCCGCTTTCGAGATGGCTCCGGCCGACTTCTCCGCCATATCAACTCTTTTCTTTTCGCAGGTTTTTCGGACTCCACTGCCGGTTTTTCGGCGACAGCGCAATTATCATCATGGAAAAGCGAGTCCATTCTGCGCATCCTATTTCCTTGAATCCTCTGTAAACCAGTAAAGGGCATTCCCCATGTATCTTGAAGCTCGCAATAAGGTTTCCTCAAGATTGAGGGAATCTTTGCTGACGATATATCTGGCCATTCCCCAGCGCTTATCCCCATGCATCAAAGGGTAGCAAATTTCCGTGAAAATCTTCGGAGCAAGATCATCTATTGTCTCAGCCATCAAATATTCAGTATTTATGAAAGGATGACTATTAAACACGACGGCGAGATGATCATCGCTGGTCGGCGACAACTCAGAGCTTATCCCCGATTTGGCGGCGCTTGAACCAGCCAGCAGGTGAAGGGACCTGTCCCTGTACTGATAAATTCCTATCTGGCACAATTCTTCAAGGTGAAGCATGATCTCCACAAGTTTCTTCCAAACCTGGCCACTGTCTTCGCCTGATACCAGTTCAAATAGAAGCGCAAATAAACGTTCCTGTCGGGATAGGTCGGAAATCCGCTCAATCCGCCTATCGGCGGAAGCCGGAATTAGCGCCACCTGATAATTGGCCGGGTTGCCGGCGATAAAATTCAGCGATATGACAGCCATCAGAGTCTGTCTATCATTCTCAGGGTTTACAAATTCGAGTTCAAGCGCCTCAAAGGAAGTTTCGTAATGACTATACCTTTGAAATATGGCCGATAATGTCAACCAGGATTTTTCCGAAAGAAAATTCCCCAGACTGCGGCCGAAAAGCATATCCTGTGGACGCCCGAGGAGCTTTTCGGTTAAATCATCAACAAATACAAAGCGACCTTTAAGATCTATTTTGAATACGGGACATCTTACAATTCCTGATTCTGCTGTCCGACGATCGGCGATTGAACTCAACATTTAAATTACATCAAAAATACTTTGAATTTCTGCGTTAATCTATCTGTCCTCACGACAATAAAATAGACTCCCGGCGCAACTCTCTGTCCCCGAAAATTAATTCCTCTCCAAACAAATATCGCGCCCTGACCATTATTATTATCGGCGGAAATTTCCCAAACTTTTTCTCCGGCAACCGTATGAATTGAGATTTCCTGCAAATTTCCGGCATCCGGACCAAGAAATACCCTCAATGAATCTGAAAATGGGTTGGGGCCTACTGCTATTCCACCCTGCAGGAATACTGAGAATTGGACCTTCAGTGAAGTTGTTTCGCCCTTAAAAAGGGCGAAAAATTCTACCTCCCGTGACCCGATATCCTCTTCAACCGCCTTGTAGCGTAGCTCACCGTCAACAGTGAAAACCGCCGTGGACGGAAGATTTTGAGGAGAAAAAGTGACCGCCGAATCCTCAAATCCCGCCACTGTGACCTTCAGGTTCAAAGAATCCCCGACCGCCAATTCGATGGGGTCTATCTGGCTTATCCTGAAAATCCCGGCGGCCTTAAAAGTATCGAAAAGGCCATATCCATAAACAGTGTCAGGATCATTATATCTGTCGGCCGAACCAATCATCGCCTGCCTTAATTGCGCCGGCGACCAATCCGGATGAGCCTCCAGAATCAACGCTCCGGCCCCGGCGGCAAGCGGAGTCGATAATGATGTCCCGTTGGAAAAAGTATATCCGCCCTCAAAATATGCCCCCTTTGTCGCTACTCCCATGGCGACCAGATCAGGTTTTATTCTCCCATCATAGGTTGGGCCTACTGATGAAAAACCCGCTATCTCCCCCGTTGAATTAACCGCCCCCACCGCGATTACCGAAGGGCCATCGGCTGGCGGATTTATATAATGAAAAGGTGAATTCCTTTCATTGCCTGCGGCATTAAAAACCGCAATCCCGCGGGATGATGCCAGTTCCGCCGCTTTGGTTACGGTTGCGGTTTTTCCATCAAGGTCCTTATACGTGTACCAATCAAGATACCCCAGCGAAGAAGAAATAATATGCGCTCCGATGGAATCAGCCCATTCGGCCGCCGCTGCCCAGTTGTCTTCCTCCGATTGGTTTTCAATATAGGTTTTCTCAGTCATAGCCACTATATAATCAGCATTATAGGCCGGACCGATTAGTTGCCCGGGCGCATATCCGCCACAAGTCGAAAGTGTCAATGTCCCATGAAAGGGCTGACCGCGAGCTATCGTATCCCCGAAAATCGTATCATTGACGGTCGTATCGTTGTTTATAAAATCATATTTGGCAAGAATATTCATGCTGTCAAAAGCAGGATGATCCAGCCTATAGCCGGCATCAAGAAAGGCAATGAGTATCCCCTTGCCGGTGTATCCAAAATCATGCATTTTGATGATGTTGATCTGATCAAGCTGGGTGAAAGATGCCCCATAGATTGTATCCTGAGGCCCGACATCATTAATCTTATATGGCTCTTTCGGCTCGGGCTTCTCTATGGCGACAGCGACCGGTCTAATTTCCGAGACAAATGGGAATTCGGAAATTCCCTTCATGATTTCGGGATTGGCATACCCGGAAACCGCATTCAGCCATCGTGATTGATGCGCTATTTTCAATCCGGCCTGTTCCAATTGACGAATATAATTCTCGCTGACCGGAATATCGTAGAAATCGAGAGCTTTGCTTTCCGCCCGATTTTGACGACGAACCATCGCCCTTGATGTAAATCGATTCTCCAAATCAGTAAGGGCTTTTTTATAGGCTGACTTGTCGAATATCTCCTTATCGGTAAAGAAAACCCAGATTTTGAAATCGCGTGTCAGCGATGCAACTTTGATCGAATCTTGAAACACCGGGACAATCTTTGGCGACTGAGGTTCAATCTTAAAAGGTGGCTCTATTCCAAATGCTGGGTTGGCAATAATTACTATGATTATAATTATTAATAATAAAAAGATATTCCGCATCATATTTTCTCTCCGAACCTATATTTATGACGTCCAAAGCGCCTCGTAGGTCGAAACCCACTGGATTTCGACATTTTACATCATTCTATAACGTCCAGACCGGCAAGTTAAGTGCAATCCCGCCGAAAGGTCAAGGGTATTATTGGATTTTCCAGCAAGCACTGTGATCGATGTGGCATTCCCACGTCAAGTCCCGAAAGGGAATTGACTTGGGGATGGAACAAGACCGAATAATGTCGTTGGGGCGGGGCCCGCGAACATTCCCGCAAACAATCAATTGCTTTTCCCAAGGCTCTTAAAATCTCCGATTGACAAGTCCAATCTCAAATTGTAGTATTCTTTCAGAATCAATCCCGCCGCAGGCGGGAAAAGGGACGATTGCCCCCGTGGTGTAATGGATAACGCATCGGCCTCCGGAGCCGATAATCCTGGTTCGATTCCAGGCGGGGGTAGAAATAATTTTATACGTTATGTCGGCAGAGCTAAACAGTGTGTCAAAGAAACAGCAGTGTATTTTCTGCGGTGGTCCCATTTTTGCGGAAGTGAGATTCTGCCAGCATTGTGGGAGGCCGGTTAGTCTGCGCGATCAATTCTTTGCTGGGTTTCGTACATTTTGCGAAATCTCCTCATTCATGGCAACGGCTTTCGCAATCAT
>CAZCFT010000151.1:2585-4036 GCA_964498015.1 uncultured Ignavibacteriaceae bacterium | reverse complement strand
AAAACACCTCCGCCGAAAATCTGTATATCTCCGCTGATTTATCCTTATAAATATTCTTAGGCAGGCCGGCCTTAAGACAGGTTTGCTCGAGGAAGGCGGTTTTGTCCCAGCCGTGTTCGGCGGCGACTTGAGGCAGGAGAAGCCCGGAATGCATATCCAGACGGATCATAAGGCCATCACGCCCGACAACTATTTCCTCCAAATTCTCCACCCGCACCAAAGGCGAAAGAGCCGAGATTTCTATTTCTATCTGGCTGAGTTCCTTATCGGTCAACGGCGCGAATCGGGGGTCGTCAAAGGCGGCCGCCAGAGCCATCTCCGCGACAACTTCATACAGAGGCTTGGCCGCGCGGATAAGCCCGATACAGCCCCGCAACCTGCCATCAATCTTGATAGTCACAAAGGCTCCCCGTTTCTCTCTTAGTGTCCTCGATTCCGGCGGTTCAGTCTCAAGCGAGCGCCCTTCTATTCCGTCAAAGGCCGGATTTCCCAATTTTGCAATGATAGCCTCTTTGGCTAATCTTTTCAAGAATTCCTTCTCTAATTTTGTCAATTCCAAGCCTCCTTTCTTATCGTTGCCACTGGAGATCTCCTGGATTTTTTTGATCGGTCTGCTCGACAGTATCATCGCCGAAAGATATCCAACAACTTCTGCATAATCGCCGGTTGTTTCGCCGGAATTTGCATATCCCGTAATTGCCACTTCCTCGCCGCCAAGTTTTTTCGCGGCGATCATGGTTGCTATCACCGGCCCGCCGCCGCAGGCTTCCCCCTTGCCGGAAGACAGTATCGAAAGCAATTTATCCGGATTGTATTCTTCAACCGCCTTCTGGATACAGGCGTCAAGCCGGCGCGCTTCTTTTTCGGGATGAAAATGGGAGAGATCGGTCGAGGCAACAATCAGGGCGTTTTTTTCGCCCAGGGCTGACGCCAGAACTTCTCCGAGGGCGCGGCAGCTGTTTTCTTCCTGATCCCCCATGATGATCGCTACTAATTTGAATCTTCCCAACGCCTGTTGCAAAAATGGCAATTGCACTTCAAGGGAATGCTCCCCGCGAATCGAGCCGCCGGTATGGCCCTTGTTGGATAAATAGACAAGCGGATGTATGGAGCCTATTTTCTTCGAAAGTTCCTCGTCGATTTCGACCACTCCGATCGGTGTCTGATAAGCTGAGCCGTCATAAACCGACCCCCCTTGAAAGAAAACCGTATGAGACGGCGCAATCACCACCACTGCCTCAAATTCCTCACCCTCCAGTTGCTTATATGCCGCTGCCGCCGTTTTGCCTGAGTATTCATATCCGGCATGCGGGGCAATTATGGCGATAGGATGTCCGGAAAATGCCAATTTCTTGGCACCAGCGTAAAAACCGGCTATCATCTTGGAAAGCTCAACCGGATTCGCCGGATAAAACGACCCGGCCACCGCCGGTTTTCTGACTTCAACGCTA
>CAZCFT010000151.1:0-2575 GCA_964498015.1 uncultured Ignavibacteriaceae bacterium | reverse complement strand
CTACTTTTCATATTACGCAATATCTCTAAGCTGGAGACTTCTTAACAATCCTCGCAGTCAATGTAAGACAAATGCGGCCTCTTGTCAAATTAGGCTGGGAGCCAACCCGGTAACCCACCCAACGGGTGGGATTTTTCGGTACGCCTTTAGCCTCCATATCATCTGCCGCCGCCCTCTGGATTCCCGTCCGTCAAATGCCGGATCTAGCGACCTTCCGCGGAAAAGACGGAACAGTGGCATAAATAGTACAGATACACTCTTTCTTGACCACGCGATAACATGAAGCGTCATTCCCCGCCGCGGCGGGGAACCCAGAAATCAGATTATTACATCGTAATACCAGTCCGTCAGGAGCCGGAGTCAGTCAATAGACCTGATCCGGCCACTGCCTGACATGACGGCCGGGAATAGGATTTATTTCTGAGGACTTTTAAGGTAAAAGATTAAAATCCGTTGCCGGCGGATTAGAATTTTGCCATTCGCCTGATAGCGGCGACTATGGGAGGTATTATCACCAACTGCAAAATAATCCCCGGCAAACCGGCGACAATAATTCCGCCGGTCAAAAATTGCATCGGCCCATAAGGTAAATTAATCCCCTGAAATTGCCCCAGTATCAGAAGCCCCAGAGCAAAGGCCAATCGCCCGAAAATCATAGCAATCAACAGCGCTATATAGATATTGAGACCCAATTGTTTGTATGCCAGACCGGCTATAAGCCCATATAGCGATAATTCCATTATCATCAGGGGTACTGCATATAGAGGCGGCATCCCGGTAAGAAGATGCGATAGGGGCGGAGCTGAAAGGCCGACCAAAACGCCCGCCAACGGCCCCACTACAAAACCGCAAATTAGAACGGGGATATGCATCGGCAGGAAGACCCGACCTGCAATTCCAAATTGATGGAAGATGACCGGCAAAGTGATAGCTAACGCAAGATATAATGCGGCGTGAGCCGCCTTCCTGGGGCCAAGACTGAGCTTCATTTTCTGATTGCTGATGCCAAATATAGACCATGCTGGTCGGTTATGCTTGCGTTGATAAATTGCCCTTCTTCAAGAATTTGTATCATTCTTTCCCGGGGCGGGAGAAGGTCCATCGCCACTGGCCCCCCTGCCTGATGATGATGGTTTTCCAACTCTCTGCTTCCAAGCAGATGCAGGATATACAGAGCGCCTCCCGATTTGAGAATTCTTGAAGCCTCCATTATGACTTTTTTCTTGTCGGTGAAATGGGCAAAGGCGGCGAAAGAAATCACCTTATCAAAGACGCCTGCCTTTAATGGAAGATTCTCCGTATCAGCGTCGATAACCATGCAGTTACTGAAAGGAAAATTCAGCTTGGCCTTGTGGGTCATCCTTCTGGAAAAATCTATTCCCACGACCATTCCGGATGGCCCGACCTTTCTTCTCAAATTATCAAAAAGGACGCCGGTCCCGCATCCGAGATCGACTATCCGATGTCCGACTTTGATATTAAACGATTCAAGAAAAAAGGCTAAAATCTCAAGATCTTCGGCGGTAAAATTCTTGTCCCATTCATCGGCAAAAGACTCAAAATACTCTTTCCGAGATTCCATAGTTTTTCAAATTAGAATTTGACTTTCTATTGTCAAGCTATTTGTCCTGATCCGTGAATTGCCGGATTTCAAAATCAGAAGCCAATCGCTTCTCTGCGACTCCGAAATAATAGGGGTCAATCTCAAATCCAATGAATTCAACGCCAAGTTTCCGGCATGCCAGTCCCGTATTTCCGATACCCATAAATGGGTCGAGGACTTTCAGACTCTTTTTGATTCCGTGGAGTCGTATGCAGTTTTCGGCGAGCAGTGGGGGAAATGATGCCGGATGCGGGCGGTCAACGGATCTTTCCTGAATGGTCTCATAAGGCACAAACCAGCAATTTCCCCGACACCGAAGTCTATTCTTGCCGGCGCCCCATCTTGATATATTACTTTTATCCTTATATGGAGCTCCCAGCGCTAATCGGTCAATCTCAACTTTGCCGGTCCTTGTCAACTGGAAAATATACTCATGCGTGTCATTAAGAAATCGCCGACTATTTATTGGCTTATAATGGCCAACATTGACTCTCACTTCCCGGCCATAGCTTTCTGATTCAATATAAATTGATTTTATCCAATGTATGACGTTCTGAAGTTTGAAAGTTTGTTGCATAACATCCAAAACTTGAAAAGGGATTTCCGGCGATTTCGGTTTTGAACCGACATTTAGAAAGAGGGAGCCGGAATCCTTGAGGGCAAAATTTATTGCGTTTCCCCATTCGGCAAGCCAATTGAGATAATTTCCCCGGGGAATTCGATCGTCATAAATTCCATATTTTACTCCAATATTGTAAGGGGGAGAAGTTACAACGACATCAATACTTTCCCGCCGGAGATGCTTTCTAACGCCTGCAACACAATCTTCATTAAAAAGAGCCATGCTTTTTACCCGTTCCGTCAATCGCCGGATTTACCAATCGAAGCTGGTCGGAATCAAACCAAATCTGGGATCAAGTTATGATAAATTTGCTTGAAGAGTTAGCTGAAAATACCATATGACTCCATAAA
>CAZCFT010000150.1:0-4091 GCA_964498015.1 uncultured Ignavibacteriaceae bacterium | reverse complement strand
CCCCTTCCGCTTTTTTCTCTGAAAAGTTCTTTTAACCTTCCTGCACGCCGGTAGACCCAATTTTTTGCTTGACAAAAATTATGTAAGCGATTATAATTCATGAGGTAATTAGGTTTATTATATTTTCTCACCTATACTACCGGAGGAAATTGTAAGGGACATTTGATAGCGAACCGTTAACAGTTAACCAAATTTAAAAAGGAGTTTGCCATGTCCCTCACCAGCAGAAGCATCGGCGTTGCCGCGTTGGTATTTTTGGTTTTCGTCGCGGTCGCTCGCCTTATTCTTCCGTCACCGGCGGAAGCATCGCCTATTCTGACAATCCGTCTCGACACCATTTATGTCTACCCGGGCCAGCAGAATGTGACTGTCCCAATCTATATGGAAAATTTGGCCGACACAGTGGCCGGATTCGCGTTGTGGATGATGTTGGATCAGCCGGATGTAATGAAATTTACCGGCGATTTTGACACGTTAGGCGCCCTGATTTCCGGCTGGGAATTTTTGGATGTCAGATCGCTGGGTGGCCAGTGGTACGATGTCAGGGTCACGGCTCTGGCCAACATGGTTCCTGATCCGTATACCCCCGGCATAGGATACCCCCAGACGGGCGATGTTCCACTAATCAAATTAACGGCGAATATTTTCGATGTGCCAGATACTACGACCGACCGCTATGTTGTCCTCCTCTGGGTATTCAGCGATGTGAATAATTTCCAATTCTCCGACCAAGCGGGAAATCTAATCGGGGCCTATCAAGATACCGTAATCGATACAAATTGGTATCAATGCACTCAGTGGGCGCCTCCGCCCAATGACACCGTTTGTCTTAACTGGCAACATGTCTATGGGCCGCCGGCGGATTCAATAGCTATCGATACGCTGTCAATTGCACGCCTCGACACGAATTTGATTGATATTATCAGCGGTGCGCTGGTAATTCATCCTTGCGGCGACGCCAATGGCACCGGATCGGTCAATGCTCTGGATGTCACTTCGCTGATTAATCTTCTCTATAAGCATGGAGCGCCGCCGGTACCCGTTGAAGCGGGCGATACTAATGGCAATGGGGTTATCAATGCGCTTGATATTACATATCTGATCAATTATCTGTACAAGCACGGCCCGGCGCCGCACTATGTATAAATGTCCACGATTTCAGCGGCAGTGACCTGACTTAATTTAGCGCTTTAGATATTAGGGGAGACTCGGCACAGCGGGTCGCCCCTTCTTTGTGTCAGCGCCCGTCAAAAACCGGGTCGTAGACCGAATCATAGACCAAACCTTGACAGCTTGACTTGATTCAATCCTTTTGCTATTTTCGAGGAAGATTAATTAGGACATAATTTATGAAAGTTAATTTTCTCGATCTTAAGGCTCAATATGAGTCAATCAAAAACGAAATAGATTCTGCCATTGCGCAAGTGATCAATTCCTCCAGCTTTGTGCTCGGGCCTTCGGTGGCCAAATTCGAGCAGGATTTTGCCCGCTTTTGCCATTGTGATGAAGCCGTCGGGTTCAATTCTGGGACTTCGGCCTTATTTTTGGCTCTAAAGGCCCTCGGAGTGGGTCCCGGTGATGAGGTCATCACGGCCGCCAATACTTTCATCGCTACTGTGGCGGCAGTAATATATACCGGCGCGACTCCGGTTTTGGTCGATGTTGATCAGAAGACGCGGAATATTGAGCCCGCTAAAATTGAAAGCGTCATCGCCGCGAAGACCAGAGTCATTATCCCTGTCCATCTCTACGGCTGTATGGTGGATATGGACAGAATCAATCAGATTGCAAAGAAGCATAATCTAATAGTCTTAGAGGATGCCTGCCAGGCGCATGGAGCGACATTCAAGAATAGGCCGGCCGGTTCATATGGAATCGCCGGGGCGTTTTCTTTTTATCCCGGCAAGAACCTCGGGGCGTACGGCGAGGGGGGAGCGATTGTAACATCGGACAAGGAACTGGCCAGAAGCATTCGCAGACTTCGCGATCACGGCTCGGAGAAGAAATATTATCACGATGTAATTGGATTTAATGCTCGCATGGAGGGAATACAGGGGGCGGTTCTGGGTGTCAAACTGAAATATCTTGAAGAATGGAATAAGGAAAGAAATCGTGTGGCGTCAAGATATCGAGAGAATCTAAAAGGTTCTCCTGTAGTTTCGCCTCCAGAATTTGCTGATTTCTATCAAGTATATCATCAGTTTGTGATAGAAGTTGAACCGCGGGATAAATTACAGGCTTATCTATCGGAAAATGGCATCCCGACCCTTATACATTACCCAATACCGATTCATCATCAGAAGGGATATCTTGATGCCGGATACAAGGCAGGGAGATTTCCGGTGACGGAAAAATTGGCCAAAACCATTTTATCTCTGCCGATCTATCCGGAATTGTCAAACGATCAGATTGATTATATATCATCAAAGATAAGGGAATTCTTTGGAGGATAAGAACCAGTTTCAAATACCAAGAAAGGTTGAGATTATGGCCTTCTTGGTCTTAGCGGTTTCCGCTTTTTTCATAAGAGCCCATTATCTTTCGGCGGACCCGCCAGTCGATCTTACTACCAGTCAAGACGTCTATACCGACCCGGCGCAATATACTTCCTATGCCAGAAATTTTGTCCTATATGGTTCCTTTAATCCCCTGCATGATTTTCGTCTTGTCTTTTTTCTCAAATCGGTCACTACTCTTCTGGCGCTTCTGGTTTTCAAATTGGCGGGGGTCGGATATGCCCAGTCAAATTTTGTCGGGCTGATATTTTCATACTCGACCATACTACTTCTATATTTTGCGCTCAGAAAAATGGCAGGTTCTATCGCCGCCCTCTTTTATTTAGTCCTAATATCAGTCGATTATAACCAGATTTTCTATGGGCGCCTTCCTTTTCTTGAAAACAGCATGAATTTCTTTGGAATGTTGGCTTTCACCATAATGGTCCTGTCAAGAAAGATTTGGCCTGCCGTTTTGGCTGGAATATTTTTGGGATCAGCGATTTTTTTCAGCAAACTAATCGGGTTGATTTATCTATTCCCTTTTGCCTGTTTTGCTGCTCATGAATATTTCCATAATTATAGAGGGGCATTAAAGAAATATATTGAACGATACTTGCTCTTTGGATTCGGTTTCTTGTCTGTCGCTATCTTCTGGTATTTTTTTAGCTATCGGCCGCTTGCCCAGTCTGTTTCGGGGTATGTTGAAGAACAGGCGTTTGATCTTTATGGCATGCCGATGGCCCTTCAGTCAATTTGGGTATTTTTGCACCGATTTCTTTCGCTGGGAGCGAAGAGTAAGCTTTTCAGCCGTATGTCGGTTGTTTCCATTTTGGCATGGATAATGATCCTGATATTTTTCTATCGGGCTGGAAGCAAAGAGAATTGGAAGAGTAAGTTGCGCAATATCAATCCGGGCATCCCTTTTTTCGTTGCGCTTACTGTCGGCGCCTATGGGGCATTGATGATCTGGAATTATCGGCCCCTTCGATACCAGACCATTCTTATCTATCCTATTTATGCGCTGGCCGGAGTATATCTTTCATCTCTGGTAAAAAATAATACTACTCATGCTAAACAGCATTGGTCATTCCCGATATTATTGTTTCTCCTTTTGTCAATTCCGATCTTTCAGATTGCACAACCAATTTTTGATTTCTCCGATGTTTCCTTCTATACCAGTAATCAGCCGATATTCTTTATAGGCGCCATGATCGTCATAACAGCCGGCTTGCTTTTATTGAAGAAATATGTCTTCGGCCAATCTTTTATCCTACCCTCCACCTTCAAGAGAGCAGTTGTATTGCTCGCAGTAGCGGGCGCCATTATTCCGAGTACCTATAACTATCTTGATTGGTCCAGAAGAGCTACCTTTTCAACCGTGGCCGACTCAAAGGACCTGGCAAGCATTCTTTCGCCGGAGGCGGTAGTCTCCGGCCCTTTCGCCGCCGACCTGACTCAAGACAATATTTTGCAGAATTTGATTCACATGTTTGGCGTGGCTAATGTCGATACCGCTTTTTTTAGAAAATACCCCATAACCCATCTGATTCTCGATAAGTCGAATGAGGAGTACGCCAAGAAGAATTATCCCCA
>CAZCFT010000149.1:1705-4156 GCA_964498015.1 uncultured Ignavibacteriaceae bacterium | reverse complement strand
TTCGGCCACTTTAACCTTCGCCTTTATGAATCGCAGACGGATGATCATCACCACCTCGCCGTAGTTAAAGGGGATGTAAAGGGCAAGAAGAATGTTCTGGTCAGAGTTCACTCTCAGTGTCTTACCGGCGACGTTTTTGGTTCGGCCCGTTGCGACTGCGGCGAACAGCTCGAGAGCGCTCTGAAGATGATTGAAAAAGAGGGGCTGGGAGTGTTGTTGTATATGCGTCAGGAAGGGCGGGGTATCGGGCTGGCTAATAAGATTCGGGCCTATAAACTTCAAGAAGAAGGGAAAGATACGGTCGAAGCCAATAAAGAACTTGGTTTCGCGCCGGATTTGCGCGATTATGGTATTGGGGCGCAGATATTGGTTGACCTGGGATTGACCTCAATAAGACTGATTACGAATAATCCGCGCAAGATTGTCGGGCTCGATGGGTATGGCCTGACAATTGCCGGTCGGATACCGATTCAAATCGCGCCGACAAAATATAATCTAAAATATCTGGAAACCAAACGTGATAAACTTGGGCATCTTTTATCCATTATATAGGAGTCTGTATGCATTATGATGAAATTGCCGGAAAATTGAACGCCTCCGGCCTGAAATTTGGCCTGGTTGTCAGTCGGTTCAATAATCTGCTGACTGCAGAACTTCTCAAGGGCGCTGTTGACTGTCTTGTCCGTCATCAGGCCGACGAAAAATCGATTACTGTAGTCTGGACGCCTGGTTCATTTGAAATCCCCTATGCCGCCGCCAAAATGATTAAAACAAAGAAATATGATGCAATAATCTGCCTCGGCGCCATCATCAAAGGGGACACGCCACATTTTGAATATATCGCCAGTGAAGCCTCAAAAGGAATAGCCCGACTGGCGCTTGATTCCGGTTTGCCTGTTATATTTGGAATCATCACTGCCGACACGCTGGAGCAAGCCATTGAAAGAGCCGGCGCCAAGGCGGGAAACAAAGGATGGGATGCCGCTCTGACCGGAATTGAGATGGCGAATCTTTATCGCGAAATGGAAAGATAAAGAGATGAGCTCTCGCCATCGCGCCCGGGAACTGGTTTTGAAAGCCATGTATGCTTTTGAGCAGGGGGGGCAATCAAAAGAGGATATCCGGCTGTCGATAATAGACAACAGTGGGTTGGACAATAATTCTATCGGTTTTGCTATGGCTCTTTTTGATAACGTTGTTGATAATCTTAAGCAGATTGATAAATATATTACCAAACTTGCCACCAATTGGAGACTCGATCGTATTGCAATAGTGGACAAAAATATATTGCGCATAGCCATCACCGAGGTCGAATATATGCCTGATGTTCCAATGAAAGTGGCGATCAATGAAGCTATTGAGCTGGCCAAGACATATAGTACTCTGGAATCGGCATCGTTTGTGAACGGTATATTGGACCGGGCGCTACATGACAAGGGGCATTGACCATGTTTGACAATGAGTTCGTATGACATAAAGCAGGCCATGAGGTTTTTTGAAAATACAAAAGGGCAGTTCCGCAACTGCCCTTTGGTCTATTACTTGTGGAGCGGCGGCTAATTCTCGTTTGCGAGGATTCTCGGGGGCGGAGATGAGGTTCGTCTTTGGCGGCCAACAAACCTGTTCTTTTCGGAAAGAAATTGTCAGGGTCAGAAAAGATACTAATGAGGGAAATGAATGATAATGTTTTATATCGTTTTGGCAGGGACAGGCGATAACGATTTGGAATCGGTTTTGTCGGTCTTGCTGAGGCCTTCCAAAGGAAGAGTTATAGTGAACTCGGTCCCTATTTCGACCTCGCTTTTGACTTCAATGTTGCCGCCATGTTTTCTTACGATATCATAGGCAAGGCTTAGCCCCAGACCGGTTCCTTTTCCCACTTCCTTGGTCGTAAAGAAAGGTTCGAATATTTTTCTGAGGTTTTCCTTTGGAATCCCACAGCCATCATCTTTGATTGAAATCAAAATATTATTATCATCGGCCCAGGTTTTTATCAGAATTGTACCATGTTCCTCCGTGATGGCATGGCCGGCGTTTATCAGAATGTTCATAAAGACTTGATTAAGTTGATTTGGTATGCAATATAATTCCGGTAGAATGCCAAAGTCCTTTTCGACGGTGCATTTATATTTCAGTTCGTTCCAAATTATATTGAGAGTACTGTTGATTCCATCGTTGAGATTGGCACATTCTTTTTCCGCCCTGTCGATGCGGGAAAAACTCTTCAGGTCGGCCACTATATTTTTCACCCGTGCGGCGCCCTCGATTGATTCATTCACCGCATCGTTGAAATCGACCGCCATATCCATAATTTGCTTATGATCCTCTTCATGCGGTTCATCGCGCTTTTCCAAGTGTTCGCGGATTTTTTCGAGATACTTCTTCATTGTATTTAGATTGGAGCTGATATAGCCAATCGGATTATTAATCTCATGTGCAACGCCTGCGGCA
>CAZCFT010000149.1:0-1695 GCA_964498015.1 uncultured Ignavibacteriaceae bacterium | reverse complement strand
TGCGGCAAGCGTCCCTATCGCCGCCAGTTTATCGGATTGCGCCAGTTTTTGACGGCTTACATGCTGTTCGGTAACGTCTCCAACCAATCCGACCATCCCCCAAACCGTTCCTTCTTCATTCATAAGCGGGATTTTTGTGGTGGATGTCCACCTGAATGTGAGGTCGAATTCTTGCACTTGTTCTATCCGTTCGAATATTTCTATTTCTTTATTCATGACGGCGGTGTCTTCTGCAAAGTTGATTTCCGCTCTGCCCGGAGGAAAAAGAGCAAATTCTGATTTCCCTATAATATCGGCGGCGCTTTTTCCGATCTTTTTGCAAAATGCGTCATTGACCGCAAGGTACTTATGATTGATATCTTTGAGGTACATTATGGTCGGCGCGGTATTGATCATAGCGGTGTACATGGCGACCGTATGGCTCAACTCTCTCTGAGATTGAGCCAACCTTTCTTCCGCCATCTTTCGCGCCGTAATGTCTCTGTCCGTCCCCCTCAATCCCATGAACTGTCCATTGGCGCCGCGCAGAGCAACGGCATTACTCTCCATCCACCGAGAAGAGCCGTCTTTATGCCGCCAGTGGAAGATCATCCCGCTCCACCCTTGTTTTACTGCGAAAGAGCGCTCAAATATCTCCATTGCTTTTTGCTTATCATCCGGGTGAATAAAATCTAAGGTATTTCTGCCTTGTAACTCCTGAGGAGTATATCCGAGAATTTGTTCAACCATGGGGTTTGAATAAGTGTAAATCGCTTCATTATTGATCTCCCAAATCCAATCCTGGCTGGTTTCTATTATGGCGCGATATTTCTCTTCGCTGGCCCTCAGCTTTTCACTGGCTTCCATCTGCCTGTGGCGCTTTATCAAGTAAATAACTTGTATCATAATAATGAGCAACGTAATAATAATCGGCTCCAATCGTTCCAGGGCAATTGAACTGATCCACGCCGCGGCATCGAAATTAGAAGCAAGGACGCCCAGAATCTTAGCAGTTCCAATATCTCGTATAGGAGCATAACTCGAAATAAAAACGCCATGACTATTTTTATAGGGACCAATTATGCAAGGTTCGCCGTTATCAAGGGTTTTCCTGAGTTGAGGCGGGACATCAATGTATTCCTGGTCAGGCCTCTCATATTCGGGCGAGTCCTCCCGGGCAGAACAAAAGGCAAATATTGTTTTTCCACTTTTGATGCGGATTAAGTCGAAATATCGAATATCCTTGACTGAGCGCTGAATCAAAGTCATTTGCTCCCGTAATCTCAGACAATCGGACTTTCTAAGATCAGTTGAATCGCAAGCGAGCGAAATGATGCGGCGCGGATTGATCGCCGCCGCGGCGATTTTGGCTCTCCCCAGCAGATTTTCTCTTTTTTCAAGGTCATATTGATTTCCCATGTGTTCAGCGCCAATCCAACCCCCGACCAAAGTTGCAAGCATGACAAGAATCATCCAGACATCATATCGGGCCCGGTAAGTTCCTTTGGTTTGAATTGAGCGAGTATTGTAGATGGTGAGATAACTATGCCACAAGGATTCTGCCAACAGGAGCGATAGTATGGCCGTCAGAATGGGAGGAAAGATTCCAGTGGCTATAGAAAAAGTATCATAGTTCAATACCGAAGCCGGAAAGAACCCTACCTTTGGCGCAAGTACTGCGATTGAGACGGAATATATCATCAAGACTATAGCGTT
>CAZCFT010000148.1:0-4172 GCA_964498015.1 uncultured Ignavibacteriaceae bacterium | reverse complement strand
ATCTGAAAAATCAATCCCTCTGCCGGTGAGAGTACGCCAGAATTCAGACAAAAACCCCCACCCCAAGCCTGCATGTATGGTCGGGTAAATCAAAGGCAGAATCAGCAAGAATTTGATCCCCTTTCTTAATGATACTGCAAAAGAACCGACCAGAATTATCAGAACATAAATACTTAATAGCGTGACAAACAAGAACAGAGTGGCATTAGAAAGAATGGACAGTACTCCAATAATAGGCATTCCTGCTGTGAAGAAGGCAGGCAGAAGCGTACTCAGTGAAAGAGTCTTGGGATGTTTTCTCGCCAGTCTGAATCTTCCCGTCCCATATCTTTTCATCTGCTCAAATAATCTGCTCAAAGATGCCCGCGGATAATAGAAGACCGCCAGCTTCATCGATGTGAATGATTTATAACCGGCTTCAGCAACGCGATAATTAAATTCCACATCTTCGCAGGCATCAAGCCGTTCATCATAAAGACCAATTTCCTCAAAAAGCTCTCTCCTATAGCTGGCGCCGGAACTGGTCGGGTTAACATACATATCTCCGTCCGCAAAAATGGTCGAGTCGAGGCCATGGCCGATAGCAGATTTCCTGGCCAGAGCGATACCTTTTTGCATAAAATCATTATCCGGCGTATCCAGAAACTGGGGACGACTGAGAACTGAGACATCCTTTTCCGCCATCAATTGCGCCGTATTTTTCAGAAGCTGATTATTATCGATATGCGTGTGTCCATCAATAAATGTAATAATATCGCCGGTAGCATTTTTTATACCAACATTCCTGCCTCCCGATGCCAGCCCGACCAGATTAGAAAATAATCTTACCCGTGAGTCTTTCTTGGCAATCTCGGACACGATTTCAGTGGAATTGTCATCAGATTCGCCATAGGCAACTATTATCTCTATTTTATCTAAAGGATAGTCCTGCTCCAAAATCTGCCTGATAGTAGTGGCAATATATTTCGCCTCATTTTTGATAGGAATGACGACGGTGATTTTGGGGAAATTATCCATTTTGCGCCTGAAGTTTGCGTAACATGATCTAATATATAAAATTCATTCTCTCATCATCCATATAAAACCTCTGCCTCAGTCCAGCATCCCGTTCAGATATGTTGATTGCATATCAGGCTAAATAGAAAAAAATTTCGGGGGATGTCCAAAATCTGTAGTATTATCTTACGGGCAAGAAGGCTAAACTTGTTTCGTCAGATATTTAGCCGAAGCTCGAGTAAATGGGACAGGATTGAATAAATTAAAGCGGCCAAGAAGCTCCTCGGCTAATCTCACGAGTTACTGTGGATTAACCCGGCCGGGTTTTACTCTTGTCCTACTTTGGTTCAATTAAGTAAATCTTGCCATCGGGGAAATCGACGCTGACCGGAAATCCTCTCCGAAGAATATCTGATGACATTTTCAACGGCTGGGCCGACTCGCCGGCCAATAAATCTGTGATTTTCACCTTCGCCGAAGCAATACCGATTTTGCGCAAATCGACTCGGATAATAACCTCGCGGCTCGATGTATTAGCGACTGAGGACAGCTCTCCCGGCGGCGGCGCCACAATATATAGAACAGCCCGCTTCTCGCCCTTGTGGATCGCCAAGTCTATTGAAGGGTCTGAGCAATAAAGATGTGGAGTAAGATCATTCTCGTTGAGAAGTGATTCCACAAAGGCCATTTTGTTGTGATCGCATCCGGAACCAATATCAAATGAAAAAAGATGGAAAATTCCTTTATACTTGGACGAGGAGACGCCTACATTCGTTTTGCCTGCGGTGGCAAGTTTCTTGACTTTAGAATCAGTTGTTAATATATGGCCATAGATATAAGAGGTAAACTGACTGTTTTTCAATTTTATCGAATCAATACCGGTCCCCAATGCCGTTTTAAGCTTCAACTGACGGCTCAGGGTCGGACTTTCTCTGAAATTCTCATCATATTTCGGCATTAATCCGCAGACGACAATATTGACGCCCCTCTTCAGAAGCTCAATAATCCCTTCCTGCATGGCGATCGGCATAAACTCCGCCGACAGTATGAAGATAAGACTGTACTTAGATAGGGCTTCAATGTCGAATGTCTCCCTGATATCATAGTCAAGCTTCAGGCGCATCAAATCGCGGCTGATTCCGTTGGCGGAATCGGTGAGGAGTTTTTCGATATAACCAAATTGCTGGGGTTTGTCCAAAAGACGCATCCACTGATATTGCCTGTTGCCGACAATGCAGATTCTCTTTTCAGAAACAAGCTCATTAAGCTTTGAACTGAGGATGGAGGCATTAAATGCCTTGACAATTTCATATCCGGAAGAAATCGTTCCATCTTTGGCAAGCGGGGCTCCAAACCAGTGGTCGCGATCGACAAACATATAATGATTGAATCCCTTAAATCCAGCAGCCAAAGCCGCGACCAGATAGAACCGGCGCAGTCCGTCGGAGTAGAATTTAATGCCCGACTGCAATTCTCTCTCGGTGGCGGGTCCCCCTGAGACATAAGATGACGCCCAGGCAAATTGACACTCGCCTTTTAGATACCTCCCCTTCTGCACCAAGTCGAAATACCCTCCTTCGGGAAATACATTGGCGCCGGTCATTGTCTCTTTTTCCTTGGAAATCAAGTCAAAGGCGGGGAGAAGATCGCCCGGCCGAAAATATAGTGAGCGGAAGAAAAGAGGTTCGACGGTGTAGGATTTGAAAATATCCTCCAGAGTAGATAAATAGGTTTTCAGAATATATTCTCTGAAATGAAACCAGTCGAAGGTCTTGGGAAGGTTTTTCATGTCGAGATTGCTGAAATTTCTGGGAGGCTCAACGGCGGCAAAAGATTCCGCCTTGTCTCTATATATTTGGTTGAGCTTTTTTATATCCTCATAGCGTGAGGCCAAAAATTCCGGATAATATTGCGCGAGGACATCGGGATTATAGTCCGCCGAGCCCGGATCAAGATACCGCCCAAATGATGTTTCAAAATCTATCTCGACCATGAATATGGGGCCGCGCGGATGAATATAATTCCGCGTTGTTTCTATCAGTGTCTTGAAATAATTTCTGAGACTATGCTGAAAATGAGGATGAAGATAGCTGGGCAAATACCCCCCGGCCACCCCCATATCGTCGTTGAGTTTCAACTCCTGTCCTTTGGAATCGCGGGCGAAGATTTTCAGATCCGAGAAAAGAAATTGGGGCAGTCCCCCATTAGGCCATTGGGCAGAAATCCATGGCCCCGGACGGAGGATTATCTTAAACCCAAATTCACGAGCCAACTCAAGAAATACTACCAAGTCCTTTCGAGGATCCGTAAAGCCCCCGAAATCGATATTCTTATTCGGATCCTGGTGAAGGTTCCAGGGCACCGATGTGGAAATTATGCGAAAGCCGGCTTTCTTAATTCTCTCAAAACAGATCGACCAATATTTCTTGTCAACTCTAAAGTAATGAAGCTCAACAGAAAAAGGATAATAGACTTCTTTACCGATAGCAAACCTATTGTCTGTAACTCCTATCATATAAAACCCTGTTCCCCAAAGAGTTATACTATTGCAATCTTACCAATTGATGGCTTATCTTAATCAAAATGGAGCGACAAGTCAACAGGATTTATGATTCAATGCGATTTATTATTAACGCTACTGATATGATTATCGATAATCCATTATGGTGCATAAGAATAGAATCTAACATGATTGCAATTGACGGGCTCAAGTATTGAATTATCCCATCAAATAACTATAATTAGTTATGACACAATAAGTTGTGCACAAATAAATTCGCAAAATATACAAAACAGCCAACTCATTGATTTACAATGAATTGGCCGTAGATAATCGGTTCGATCGCCGGACGCCCAATCGTCTGGCTTTATTTTAGCAAGAGTAGCTTCTTTGAACTCTGAAATTCTCGAGTGACCATGCGGTAGAAATAAACTCCCGAGGCAACATTATTCCCTGTTTCGTTCCGACCATCCCAGGTAACGGACATAAAGCCGGCTGGAAGCTCTTGATCCACCAGCGCCTTTACTTTCTGACCCAGAATATTGTAAATGTCCAACTGCACTCTTGAAGCCGAAGGGAGGGCAAATTGAATGATCGTGCTCGAATTGAAGGGATTGGGATAATTTTGGCCCAGTTCAAAGCTACCCGGAAGCTGGCTTTGATTGAAATCATTTAC
>CAZCFT010000147.1:0-4335 GCA_964498015.1 uncultured Ignavibacteriaceae bacterium | reverse complement strand
CTTAAGTCATCATTATTCCAAAAGATTGGCGACCTATCCACCGGCCATGTGGAAAAGCCAGCGAAGCCCGACAAAGTGAACACAGGGATTCTCATCTGCCGGTCCACTTATTCCAGCTATTGTAATTTGCTATCATGAATAATTTGCCTATTATCTCTGGCGCCTTGAAAGCAATATTTATATTTATGATCCCATTGTCAACCAATTTCTGCATGAAAGCGCCAGAAGTCCGATTAAGGCGGATTTCCTTCCGGAATTCCGTCGGGAAAGGGTTCCCGACGGCGCTTAGCAAAATCATTTCGCCCATCAGAGCGGGGAAATCCGCACTCTGGTTTCCGGCTCAAGGGCCGGAATGACAGGTCGGGGACGGGGGGCAACTTGAGTTCCGTCAGGAAGGGATTCCTGACGGCGCTTGAATAGGCAGCGGTGGGCACAATTCAATCATTTAGATTGACAAAAAGATATATTGGGATATCTTGGCGGACTAACGCGCCACAGGCGCACAGGGCCTTTGATATGAATTTGAGGATATAACATGCGGTGGACAGAAACATATATACCAACTCTCCGAGAGAACCCGTCGGAGGCAGAGCTGATATCACATCAGTTTTTGCTTCGGGGCGGATATATACGGAAACTGGCGGCGGGAGTCTATATTTATCTCCCATTAATGCAAAGAGTTATAGATAAATTTTCCAATATCGTCCGGGAGGAAATGAACCGGGCCGGAGCAATTGAAATCACCATGCCGGTGTTGCACCCGGCCGAAATCTGGCAGATGTCCGGTCGGTACGATACGGTAGGAAAAGAGCAGATGAGGCTAAAAGATAGGCATCTTCACGATCTGGTACTCGGGGGTACGCATGAGGAAATTGTGACTTATCTTTTGAAAGGGGAATTGAAAAGCTATAAACAACTGCCTATAAATCTGTACCAGATACAGGTGAAATTCAGGGATGAGATTCGTCCACGATTCGGGCTCATGCGGGGGCGGGAATTCATGATGAAGGATGCCTATACTTTTGACGCGGATGAGGAATCGTTTGAGATTTCCTATCAGAAGATGGTTGATGCCTATTTCGCTATATTCAAGAGAGCCGGACTGGATACGCGCAAAGTAGAGTCCGATACGGGGGCGATGGGGGGAAAAGCGGCGCATGAGTTTATGCTGATAGTTGATACTGAAGGGGGCGAACAGCAATTGATTTTTTGCGATAAATGTGATTACGCGGCCAATATTGAGAAGGCTATTTTCCGCGAGGCGAATCCGCCGGAGGCGGATAAAGAACTGCTGGAGAAAAAAGAAGTCAATACGCCGGGAGCATCGACCATTGAGGAGGTTACCGCTTTTCTCAAAGTTGACGCCAAGAAATTGGTGAAGACACTTATATATGTTGCTGATGGCAAACCGGTGGCGGCGCTTGTGCGGGGTGATCGGGAGCTCAATATAGTTAAACTGAAAAATCATCTGGGGGCGAATGAACTTGAAATGGCGCCTGCCGAGGTTGTCGAAAAAATAACCGGTTGTCCGGTCGGATTTGCCGGCCCGGTCGGGCTGGCGAGTGTTCCGCTGATTGTGGATCCTGAAGTGACGCGCCTGACGAATTTCGTGATTGGAGCCAATAAGAATGAAAAGCATCTGATAAATGTCAATTATGAGCGGGATTTCAAAGGCAAAGCGATAATCGATTTAGTTAACGCTGTGGCTGGGGAACTATGTCCACTTTGCGATGGACATCTTGAAGAGAAAAGGGGAATTGAGGTGGGGAATACTTTCATGCTGGGGACAAAATATTCGGTTTCGATGGGAGCGGTTTTTCTTGATGCCGAGGGCAAGGAGAAGCCTTTTATTATGGGGTCTTATGGCATTGGGATAACGAGAACGCCTCAGGCGGCGATTGAACGATATCATGACGATAAGGGGATAATTTGGCCAAAGAATATTGCCCCATATATGGTGGAAATAATCCCGCTTAATTATGAAAAAGACGAACATAAATCAGTTGCGGAACAAATCCATAAGGAATTGGTTCTCAATAAGATTGATTGCTTAATTGACGACCGTCTGGAACGTGCGGGGGTCAAGTTTAATGACGCAGACCTTGTGGGGATACCGATAAGATTGGTAATCGGCGATAAGTCATTGAAATTGGGGAAGATAGAGATAAGGTATCGAGGCGAAAGCGAGATTCGACCGATTGAAATAAAGGATGTGGTGGCTGAGGTGAAGGGTATGATGGAGAGAATAAATTAAAAAGGGTTGATTGAGTAAGAGGAATTTATTATACTATTTAGTTGTGCTTTTGGCTTTATGAATCTTAGCCCATAATTTGTATGGATGCCAAGACAAAAATAGCGGAGCTGATAAACGAAACGCTTATGCAAGAGGGTTTTGAACTGGTGGAAATCAAGTTGGCCCGGTATCGCAGGGAAAACCGGCTTCAAATATATGTTGATTCGGATAACCGGGTAAATATTGATGATTGCGCCCGTCTTTCAAAGAGGATTGGACCTATTATTGATGATGCCCACATATTTCATGAAGATAATTACTCGCTCGAGGTATCATCGCCGGGCCTGGATAGGCCGCTGGTCACTGTGAGGGATTTCAAACGGCGGGTTGGCGAGAAGGTTAGAGTCTTCTTTAATGACGTTAGGATGGCTACGATCAGTGGGGAGCTGGTTTCGGTGGATGATGATAGTATCGAGCTTCTGATGGATAGCGAGAAGAAAAGGCTTGGATTGGAGACAATCCGAATGGCGAAAATTATTATTTAATGGAGATTGCATTAAATGCCGTATGAGGTAATCCAGGAACTGGCCAATATCGCCAGAGAGAAGAACATAGACCTTGATGTGGTCGTAAGCAAGGTTGAAGAAAGCCTTCTGGCGGCGGCCAAAAAGAAGTACCCCACCGCTGAGAATCTCTCCATTAAGCTTGACCGCAAGAAGGGGGAAATTCTGATGATTGCCGTCAAGAAGGTGGTCAAGAAAGTCTCTGATAAGATGGTTGAGGTTTCTCTGGCCGAAGCCAAAGAGATTGATGAATCGGCGGAGCTTGATGACGAAATGGATATTTATCTTGAAGTGGATGATGAATTCGGCCGGAATGCTATCACGACCGCCAAGCAGGTTTTTATCCAGAAGGTTCGCGAGGCGGAACGGGATAAGATTTATGATGAATATATTACTCGTGTCGGCCAATTGGCCTCCGGAGTGGTTCAGCAGATTGATAAAGGGAATCTGATCATAAATCTGGGTAAGGCAGAAGCCATTTTGCCCATAAGAGAGCAGATACCGCGCGAGAAATATCGTCAAGGCGACCGTGTGAGGGCGCTGATTCTGAATGTTGAAAAATCGATGAGCGGACCGATGATAATTTTATCACGCGTCAGCAATGATTTTCTCCGGAGTCTATTTGGACTTGAAGTTCCGGAAATTTTTGAAAGAGTGATTGAACTCAGAGCGATTGCGCGTGAGCCCGGGGAGAGGACGAAAATAGCGGTATATTCGGCGGATGAGAGGATAGACCCGGTTGGCGCCTGCGTGGGCATAAAAGGCGTCAGAGTGCAATCCATTGTACGTGAATTAAATAATGAGCGAATTGACATAATTCCATATAGCTCCAATCCTGAGGCATTTGTAACTCGGGCTCTGGCTCCGGCGAAAGTCGTCCATATCGATGTTTTCGATGATGAGAAAGCCATGACTGTCGCGGTGGAGGACGAAAAGCTTTCTTTGGCTATTGGTAAGTCCGGCCAGAATGCGCGTTTGGCTTCGAAATTGACCGGATGGAAAATCAATATCATGTCCGAATCGGAATACAATGAAATGAAGAAGCGTGAAGCCGAAGAGCTTGTGCCGGTGGGTAGTCTGGAAGGAATAGGATCGAAAATTGAAGAAAAGCTGCTCCATGCGGATTTTGTCACGGTTCAACAGCTGGCGAAGGCAGATATTGAGGATCTCGTGAAGCTGGATGGTATCGGTCAAAAGACCGCCGAATCGTTGCTTGAAAGAGCCAGGGCTTTTGTCGCAGAACTTGAGATTAAGCGCAAAGAACAGGAGCGACTTCGCAAGGAAGCGAAGAAAATCAAGCCCGCCAAAGGCGGGGATGATGCTGGAGCGCCTGAGGGCAGGGCGGCTGGCGATGGTGAACAGGCTGAAAAAGAGAAAAGCACGGTTGAAAATTCGGACAATTAGAGCGCCCGCGGAGGAGTCATAAATGGCTGGTAAAAGATTGTATGAAGTTGCTCAAGAGTATAATATCTCTTCGAATGCTCTTCTGTCGATATTGAAGGAATTGAGTTTCTCCCCCAAATCGCACATGTCCGTTGC
>CAZCFT010000146.1:0-4439 GCA_964498015.1 uncultured Ignavibacteriaceae bacterium | reverse complement strand
GTATTAAGCACGCCGCCAGCGTTCGTTCTGAGCCAGGATCAAACTCTCCGTGAATATTTCAACGTGTTTTTTCAACGTGAATATTAACGAAGGTTGTTCCTTCACGAAACACTTCGTTATTCGAATTACGATCTCAAATTATGTCTTTTGACATTTAGAGACCCACACTACCGACAAGATTCTCTTCTCTTGCCGGGCGTCTGCTATTCAGTTTTCAAAGAACATTCGATAAAAAACTGCCTATAAATAACTAGGCAGAGTTAAATTATAATATGTGGGATTCCTCATGTCAAGCAAAATAATCGAGGAATCCAAAAAATATTTTTTATCGTCTTCATATTGTTAAACCAAACAAATTCATTTTGGTTCCCGCAATGACCGTATTACCGGCTATCTATTCTAATCGTCATTTCCCCCCGATTCTTCAGCAGAAGAATTTGCCCCAAACCTCGATTCAGTCCAATTCTCCTACAATTCCGAGTTCTACGCAATCTCTGATGTTAGCGCCGGATGCTATTCAATTCATTTCCGAAGGCGCTAAAGAATTGCATAAGTGACACTTAGGGCCAGGAGTCTGTCGAAAAAATCGAAATATGTATGGCAGTCTTGAGACAGCTTCCCATAAATAGAATGCCTGCCATTTAAAGGAATATTGGCAGTTATTTCGGCTTAAGTTATTGGTAGTAGGATTGGTAAGACAATCTGATAGAAAAGAGTGAACCCAGAGATGTTTCCATTCTGAAGAGGCGTTTTGCATCATTATATAGATAACTCCGGCGGTTCTGATTGGCTGTTCTGGTTCATCTGCCCGGGACAAAGCCGGAAAATCCAAATTGATGAGGCGATACCACTCCCCCAAAAATAAGATATATATACCAAATAAAATTTGATTAATTTTGACTTGCTTTTATTCCAACGGACTGTTGGGAAGATCTGTATTAAAGGATAGTTGATAGATGCCAAAACTTCTAAGAATTGACCTCGGCAAGACCAGATATGAGGAATCCCTGCGATTTCAAAAGAGACTGGTTTCTCTTCGCCACCAGAATAGAATTCCGGATTGCCTATTATTCACAGAGCACTACCCTGTCATTACCATGGGAAGGGGAAGTTCAAGAAAGAATCTTTTGACTTCAAAAGATAATCTAAAAGAAAGAGGAATAGAATTATTCGATGTGGAAAGAGGCGGGGATATCACATTCCATGGGCCGGGGCAAACGGTTGTTTACCCAATAATGGATTTAAATCTAATTGACCGCGATATACACAAGTACTTGCGGAATTTGGAGAATCTGACCATAATGGCTTTGGAAGAAATCGGTTTGAAGGCCGAAACGAAAAAGGGGCTTACCGGCGTTTGGATCAATGACCACAAGATTGCGGCCATCGGTGTGGCGGTCTCTCACTGGGTTTCCTATCACGGGCTGGCGCTGAATGTATCAACCGATCTTGATTATTTTAAGCTGATTGTCCCATGTGGGATTAATGATTTTCCAGTGGGTTCGATCGAATCGTTGACTGGAACAAAATATGAATTGGATACTATCAATAATTTTCTTGCGGAAAAATTTTCCCAATTATTCAATTATGAAATTGAAAAAATAGATGATATTTCTGTTTTGCCGTCGGAATCCGACGCAATTTGATCATGGATTATTTTTTTGAACTATATCAAAGAAAGGAAGCTTACCATGCAAATAACCGAACCTCGCATAAATGAATATATAATGAGGACGATGCCCGAAAGGGATGCTGTCCTCCGAGAAATGGAAGCTTATGCGCTCAAACATGACTTTCCTATTATAGGTCCGATGGTCGGAAGATTTTTGCGCCAGTTGGTTATCATGACCGGCGCCAAAAATATACTTGAAATGGGTTCGGGGTATGGATATTCGGCATATTGGTTCGCGGGCGGATTAGCGAATGATGGGAAAATTATATGTACCGATAGGTCCGAAGAAAATGCGAGGCGAGGCATGGAATATTTAAAAAGGGGCGGCTTTGAACAAAAAGTTGAATATCATATAGGCGATGCGATCGAGGCCACGAGGAAATTGCCGGGGCCATTTGATATTATATTAAATGACATTGATAAGAAGAATTACCCTCTTGCTCTCGAATTGGCTATCCCCCGGCTGAAAAAAGGAGGCATATTGGTCACGGACAATGTTCTATGGAGAGGCCGAATTCTTCACAAAAAGGTCGCTTCTGTCGGCAAAGAGGTACTCGAATTCAACCGAAGATTATTTGCCTCAAAGGAAATTTTCTCTTCAATAATACCGATTAGAGACGGGCTGGGGATAGCGGTAAAGATAGCATAGTCGATCCCGATATCAACCAAGCAATAATCTGAAGAATTAAGGCATTCTCTCCAATTCAGGTGTCAAGAAGTTCAGATTGAAAGATGCCGATTTCAAATTGGCGCGGCAAAATATATTGATTCAAAACCATAGGGATTGTTTCAAAATGGTAAAGGGCGCTAAAATATTTCGCATTCCTGCCGAAAGGATTTATAACGATACGGTAATGCGTAAGGGTTACAGTGAAAAGAGTTTGATGCCAATAAGAATGAATTATCGGAAAAAAGCAGAATAAATTTGCAGATTATAAAGTTGCCGCAGGAATCCATAAAGAAGAACAAAAAATATTTTATAAGTAAATATCTTTCAAATTTTTGCTTGACAATGGGAGCGCAAAAAATTACACTTGGCCAAGTTTTTGATTACGGGTTTTGCAACCGTTGGTATGAAAATAAAATTTTACCTTGATTTTATGTTGACAGCATGTTAGCTTATGCGAATTATCTGAGGTAAAATTTGACTTTTGATAAATTTGTTTTGATGCAATAGGAAAGTTTTCTGGGTTATGGATAACCTGCTGAGTTGACCGGCAGAGAGCGTTGATGACGGATGAATCAGCGCCTGTATTAAGGAGAGATAAATTAAGGCTCACGGAGGAGGAAACGAGGGGATCGTTATCGACGATTCAGTCTATGAGCTTCCGCAAAAAACTGCAAACTACCGCCAAACGGATGAACAAACCTATGATCGGGGGATGATTGGTTATCGTAAATTTTGCATTTTGTGAAAATAAAAACTTGACTTGAAATTTTGAATTTTGCAATGTTAACCACCAGTTAGGATTAAGGATGAGATTATTTATTAGGCGAGGGCATTTCACCTTATAAATGCCAGAGATAGCCGGAGATAGGATGAGGATTATGAGAAGAAAAATAGAGAAACAATTAAATATTAATAACAAACCTTTTGATTGCCTGAAAGGAGGCATGATTCTAAACATGAATCTAAAATCAGATGAAAACAAGAAACCTAAAACATCCCAACCTAAAACAGGGGGTTGTCGAATGAAAAAGATTCGCAGCTTAATATTATTCCTGTTGGCGGGGACATTCTTAATTGCAGGATTACCGGGAAGCAGTTTCGCCGCCGGTGATACGACCTTCACATTCTCCGGCTCCGACGGTAACGTCACCGCGAGATTGATGCTGAATGAAGGATCCACGGATATTTTGGACTCTACATATGTCGATTCGGTTCTCTATGTGACATCCAATTCGACAAATTCAGTTGCCTGCAAATTTACGATCCATAATGATTCCTCCGCCATAGATACTTTAACTTCGGTGGTTGTGACGAGCTTTAATGATAGCATTATCGCTGGGGCGCTCTCTCGAGTGGCCCTTTATAAAGGCGACGCAAGTCCGACCACTTTTGTCAAGGCCGATAGCGCGCCCGGAGCTTTTGTACTGGGCGATGCTATTACTCTGAGTGGCTTTAAAGACGCTATTGCGGTCCATGATTCGACTATTTATTGGATAGTTTATAATTTTGCCGATAGTTTGGCCGATTCGCTTCATGGATATTATGCGGGAGCATTTATTCTCGATAGCGGTCTTACTATGACACTTGCTCTGAAGTGTCCGGTGACTGACAATGACACTCTCCGTTATTATGATGCCCAGACTCTCGATATTTCTACTGGACTCAACGGTCTCGGCAGAACGCTTGTTCTGGACTTACTGGCGCCGCAACTTGATATTGCCTTCATACTTGCTGACGACGCGGCCGGTTGCGTTAGTAATGGAATTGTCAACCTTGGAGATTCAATTTCGGTATCTGTTACTGATACAAGCGAAAATGGTCAGTACCTTCGTAACGATACAGTCGACCTGACACTCTTTGGTCCGGAAGACAGTCTGAAAATTGGTATGGTCAATGCCGGTAATGGCAACGGCAGGCTGTATGATATCCGAATACCGGATGAGGTCTTCGACGGCGAAGGCGAATATCCCGATGGTTTTAGCGCCTACTACCTGGTAGTCAGCGCCACTGATGCCATCGGCAACACGACTACTGATTCAATTCAATTGTCAGCGTATGCAATCGACACCAAGAAGCCAGTTTATGATGACGATACGG
>CAZCFT010000145.1:0-4449 GCA_964498015.1 uncultured Ignavibacteriaceae bacterium | reverse complement strand
GGAATCCAGAACGGTGTAAGCGCTTCACGCTTGAGCCATTACTTTCCGAGGGCCTCGGAATATATTCCACGAAATCTATGTATGCAAATTCAAATAGTTCGCCAAGATGACTAATAAATCTAACGTTGGATGATTCTTGTATATCTCAACGCTTTGGATGGGCAAAAATGGGCGCAGGCCGGGTCGCCTTTGCAGAGATCGCACTTGACAATTTCATTATGTACTTCATCCACCAGAGCGCATCCGAAAGGACAGGCCGCCACGCAGGCCATACACTTGGTGCAACGACCCTGATCGAGCTCGATGGCCCCGGTTTCTTCATTGCGCCTCAGGGCATTGAAAATGCAGGATTTGACGCAGGCCGCATCATCGCACTGCAGACAGGTCACCGGAACATATTTATCTTTGGCATGCGCCAGAGGATAAATACGGCTTCTACCCTGTTTCAGATTCTTGGCATGTCTGAAGGCACAGGCCAATTCGCAGGTGCGACATCCGGTACAGAGCGACGGATCCACGATGAAGCGATATTTCATCCCGCAATCTCCTGTGCCTGAATAACAATTTTGCCCATACTCTTCGATAACTCTATTCTCTTGCAGTCATCGCAGGTGTCGAAATAGCCGGAGGGAATATTCCGATTTTGTATGAGATAGTCGGCAAATTCGCGCGTTATGGTCTTCTTGCCGCATGTTTTACAGCTGATTAATTCAAACTCGCGCTTCCAGATGGTTCGGCTGGAATTATCATCCACCCATTCGATAAAATTGGTCGGGCAGATATGCGCGCAACTGAGGCACCCCACGCAATCGGCAGGGGCCTCTCTCAAAGGGGTTGCGATCATCTTTTCGTGGCCGCGCTCGATAGCTGATATGGCGTGGCATCCGAGTTCGGCGCATATTCGGGTGCAAGCATAGCACATGATGCAATTGTCGCCTTCGGGAACAACCTGATAACTGGTTTGAGTGATTCCATAATCCGATGCCATCTCCCGGATGATTTCAGATTGGGGACTGCGCGCCAGATACAGATCCAAAATTGTCTTTCGAAGCTCTATGACCCGCGGCGAATGCGTACTTACAATAAGATTTGGCTCAGCCGGGTAGAGACATGAGGTAACAAACTTCGACCAGCCGTCCCATTCTTTCTTTGTAATCTCCACCATGCATAATCGACATGAGCCGCATGGTTCGATGGCATCATGACTGCACAACGCCGGGATATCAATCTTCTGCCGGCGAATTACCTCCAACAGCATCTCGCCGTCATTGGCCTGAACTGATTTACCATTTATTTGAATTGCTATCATATCCTTTTGACCTATTTTATCAGTATGGCATCAAACTGGCAGATCGCATAGCAAGAGCCGCATCGATCGCAGATTGCCTGATCTATGAGATGCTTTTTCTTTTTCTCTCCGGTAATAGCCGCTACAGGGCAAACCCTGATGCAGGCCAGGCAACCGGTGCAGGCATCGGTAATTTCATAGGTGATAAGGCTTTTGCAAACACCGGCGGGACATTTTTTGTCCCGGATATGGGCTTCATATTCCTCGCGAAAGTACCGCAGAGTACTCATGAAGGGATTGGGGCCGGATTGGCCCAGTCCACAAAGAGAGCCGATTTTGATATTCCGCGAAAGCCGCTCCATCAACTCGAGGTCGCCTTCCTGTCCCTTGCCTTCGGTTATTTTCTTGCAAAGGGCATGCAATTGATAAAGCCCTTCCCGACACGGGACACATTTGCCGCACGATTCCGAAACCAGAAAATTCAAGAAATATTTGGCCACATCGACCATACAGGTGCGGTCATCCATTATAATCATGCCGCCTGAACCCATCATAGAACCCGCATCGGTAAGAGAATCAAAATCGACAGGCAAATCGAGTTTGGCTTCCGGCAGACAGCCTCCGGAAGGACCTCCCGTCTGAACGGCCTTAAATTTCCGCCCATTCGGAATTCCCCCGCCGATGTCGAAGATAATCTCGCGAAGCGTGATACCCATCGGCACTTCGACAAGACCGGTATTTCTTACTTTGCCCGCCAGCGAAAATGCTTTAGCGCCGGAGCTTTTTTTGGCGCCTATCGCCGCAAAAGCCGCAGCGCCGTTATTGATAATCACCGGAATAGTCGCGAAAGTCTCGACATTGTTGAGAACAGTCGGCCTATCGTGCAATCCCTTGACTACCGAACGAACATATTTGGCGCGCGGCTCGCCGACATCACCGGCGACAGATTTCATCAAAGCCGATGATTCCCCGCATACCAAAGCTCCGCCGCCACGACTGATTTTTATATCAAAGTCAAAGTCGGACCCAAGAATATTGTTCCCAAGCAATCCATATTCGCGCGCGGCCTGTATGGCCTTTTGAAGATTAACCACTGCCAGAGGATATTCCTCTCGAACGTAGATATAGCCTGACGCCGAACCGACTGCATAAGCGCAGATTATCATCCCCTCAAGCGCCGAGTGAGGGTCCCCTTCCATAATACAACGATCCATAAACGCCCCCGGATCTCCCTCATCGCCATTGCATATTACATACCGAATATCTGATTCAACTTTCCGGCAGGTCTCCCATTTTCGTCCGGTAGGAAAACCGGCGCCGCCTCTTCCGCGAATACCGGACTTGGCGACCTCATCAATAACCTGCTGGGGTTTCATGCCGGTCAGTACTTTCGCCAGGGCCTGATACCCCCCCACGGCTATATAATCTCTGATATTCTCAGGGTCGATTTTCCCCACGTTTCTTAGAGAGATTCTTGTCTGGCGGGAATAAAATGGAATCTCATGATAATTTTCTATCTTATGCCCATTATCAGGCGCAGAATAAAGGAGCTTTGATATTACCTCTCCGCCTGAAATCGTCTTATCAACTATTTCGGCAACATTCTTGACCTGAACATGGGTATAAAATAAACCCGCCGGTTCTATGACCACCAACGGCCCCTGTGCGCAAAAGCCGTGACAGCCCGTCTTCTTGACTGATTCAACCGTGATCCCTTCAATCTTTTTCTCAGAAATCACCCTCCTGAACTCGTTAAGAATTTTCTCTGAACCGCTGGCCAGACATCCCGGGCCGAGGCAGACTAATATCTTTCGTGGCAGGCTATCCAGTTCGGCCATGCATTCCTTCCGAAGTCTCTTAAGACGCTCTGCCGATTCGATTTTCATTACTGTTTCCCGTCCAGATATTTCTTTACTTGATCGCATCGAATATTGCCATGATATTCATTGTTCACCGCAATTACCGGCGCCATAGCACAAGCTCCCACGCAGTTGACAATTTCGATTGTGAATTTCATGTCGGGAGTAGTCTCGCCCGCTTTAATGCTCAAAGCGTTTTCGATCTGTTCCTGCACCAAATTGGCCCCCTTTATATGGCAGGCCGTGCCCTGGCAGATTCTGACGATCTTTTCCCCGCGCGGAGTAAGACTGAAGGCATTATAAAAAGTGGACACTGAAAAAACTTTGCTCAACGGGACCCCAAGAGTCTTTGATGTTTCAATCAACGCTTCGCACGGCAGATAACGAAATTCCCTCTGAATGTCCTGAAGTACGGTAATCAATGAACCAGGTTCTTTTGGGTTACGGTCGAAGATTGAGGATAATTTTGTCAGATCATGAGGCATTTAATTGTCCTTCAGGCTTTGATTTCCGATATGGATTTTCGCCCTTCTTCCAGAGCCATGCGATTACTATCCAAATATTGCCTTTTCTTTCCCATTTTTTCGACTAACATCTGCAACAGAGTTTCAAATTTGACGATATCGGTAGCCTGCACATATGCGCCAAGCATAACCATATTGGTCACCTTGGCGCTTCCTATTTTCAAAGCAATATCATTGGCCGGAATCAAATATTCGGTTATATCCTGTCTGCCGGATACTTTGTCAATCAAAGAGCTATTTATAAATAAAAGTCCGCCCGGCCTGACCAATGATGCAAATTTATCCAGCGATGGTCTATTGAAAACGCAAACGGCCTGTGGATGTGCAATGATCGGAGAACCTATTCTTATGTCTGAAATAACAACCGTGCAATTGGCCGTTCCTCCTCGCATTTCGGGGCCGTATGACGGCACCCAGGTTACCTGTTTTCCCTCGGCGATTCCGGCGTAGGCCAGAAGCTGGCCAATGGTCATTACCCCCTGTCCTCCAAATCCCGCAAATGATACTTCCTGCTGTCTGGACATCAACCGATTTCTTCCTCAGGCATCTTGAAGGTTTCGAGCGGGTAATAGGGCAACATATTTTCCGCCAGCCACTTTGTCGAAATATCAGGCGCCATTCCCCAGTTGGTTGGACAGGTAGAAAGTACTTCCACCAATGAAAAGCATTTTCCCTGAACCTGATAAGCAAAAGCTTTTTTGATTTTTTGTTTCGCATCTATAATATGTAGCGGTGTATGAACTGCCGCCCGCGCAATATAGGCGGGAGTTCTCAAGCT
>CAZCFT010000144.1:0-4587 GCA_964498015.1 uncultured Ignavibacteriaceae bacterium | reverse complement strand
TATGCAGGACAAGATGGGTTTTTCAACACTCCCCTTAGTCCGGATGTGAGCCGGCGCTCACTGTAATCTAACCAGTTGCGATGGGCTCTTGTCCGTCAAGAACCGGACCCTGACGGCCCGAGGCTTCAGCCGAGGTGTGACCTGCCGCCTACTTTTTCTGTTTATTCAAACACATTATTTGATTATTATTACCTTGAATAAATTCAGTCCTTTCGAAAGGAGCATAGATGCAGAATTTTACATTTTATCTTCCTACCAAGATAATATTCGGGCCTGGAGAGTTGGAAAAAATCGGCATTGAGGCCAAACCGTATGGGGAAAAAGCATTAATTGTCACCGGCAAAAGATCATCCTCGGAGTTCGGAATTATTAATCGCGTGACTGATTATTTGGAGAAAGAGGGAATTGCCGCCGTCGTTTTTGACAAAATCGAATCAAATCCACGAGCTTCGACCATAGATGAAGCCGGCGAATTGGCCAGAAAGAATAAATGCGATTTTATAATCGGTCTCGGCGGCGGGTCGCCGATGGATGCCGCCAAGGCGATAGCTGTGGCGGCGGTCGAGGCTCAGCCTATCTGGGACTTCGTCTATCACGGCCAACCTGTCCCCAAGAAAGTTACCCGAGCGCTTCCGATTATTGAAATTCCCACCCTGGCCGCCACCGGTTCCGAGGCCGACTCCGGCGCCGTCATAACCAATTGGAAAACCCACGAAAAAGCGGTCCTGGGTTCGCATCTTCTCTTTCCGAAAGTCTCAATTATCGACCCGCAATTGACCGTTACCGTGCCGGAGGAATATACCATCGACGGCGGCATAGATATTATCTGCCATGTTATCGAAAGCCTTTTCACCGCGTTGACAATACCGACATTCAGGATAGGTTCTCCCTGTCAATCATCCGCACCGTGATGGACTATCTCCCTGAAGTCGTCGCTGAACCTGATGACATCGACGCCCGTTCCCAGCTCTCATGGTGTTCAGCCCTGGCGCTTTCGGGTCTCATTAATTCGGGCCGCGGCGGGAGTTTCCCTCTTCACGCCATGCAACATGCCCTTTCCGCCCATTACGACATCTCGCACGGCCGCGGACTGGCGCTTCTATTGCCCAGATTAATGGAATACACTTATAAAGCCCGCCCCTCAAAATTCGCCTTCATGGCGCGTGAGCTTTTTGGAATCGACCCGGAGAAAAAATCTGAACTGGAGCAGGCAAAACTTGGCATCGACTGGATGATCGATTTCCTTCGTTCCGTAAATAGATATCTCACCATGTCGGATCTCGGAATAAATAATGACTCGGAATTCGCCCGGATGGCGGATGACACGCTGAGGATATATTCCTACAACAAGCAATATCTCCACAATCCGAAACCGCTATATAAAGACGATATCATCATGATTTTCCGCATGGCGATGTAACATCTTCAAGTTACGGCGTACCTAAATGTGGCACTTCGTAGGGGTTTGATTTATCAAACCCTTAAATGCGCAGGCAGTCCGCCGCAGGTGAATCTCCTGATGGCGTGGCATTCCCAAGCCAATTCACGACAGGGGATTGACTTGGGGATGAACGGACAACTCCTGCCCCTTACGGACCAGAATCCAGAGCTTAGCCCAGTTGGGTTCGTTTGGTCATTTTTTACTTTCGTTGTAGTGGTTTGGTAGCGATTCTGTTGCAGAGCCGTAGGTCGGGTTGCGAAATCCCCGATTTATCGAAGAATGAGAAACCCGACATTTTAGCCAGACCCCTCCATAATGCCCATCAAGCGCCATCCATCCGCCGCGGTCATGCGGCGTCAGGAACCCCTTCCTGACGCAATTCCGCTATGGCCACAGCAATATACATAATGCCGCTATCCATATATGGATCGCCAACGTAATCACCATCGAAGATGTAGTGATTTTGCCGGTACTGCGGAATTACACGTTTCGTCAGCTCTTGCCGAGACCCCAACCGGAGGTGTGAGCTGCCACCTGTCGTCTACTGGCGTGCCCCGTCCAGAGCGAAGTGCCGAATGAGTTTTGTCTATAAAAAATACCTTGACATCGTCGCCGAATCTGGTACTTTTGATACAAAGTCGGGCGAGCGTGCAAAAAAATCACCCATCGCGAATATGGCCTCTGCGCCGCCGGACTAATGGAGAATTTTATGCCGACCTGCATAACATACCGCGACAAAGAGAGCGTCGCCTCGCAACATGCTGATATTGCGTTGGTTACGATGGACAAGATACCCGTTTCGCAGGCGTCTAATTTGGCACTCGTGCCGGCATTGCGGATGCAAAGCAGATCAATATAAACAATGTTAGGCGTAATAAATTCTTTATATAATCAATTGGTTTGAGTCAAAATAGTTACCATCAATGACAATGAAAACCACGCATAAAATTATCCACGGCGATTGCAGACAGATGAATCTCTTGCCCAACGAGTCTGGTCATCTGATAATTACATCGCCTCCCTACTGGCAGCTTAAAGACTACGGAACGAACAACCAGATCGGATACCATGAGACTTATGAGAGCTATATAAACAATCTCAATCTTGCATGGAAGGAATGTCATCGGGTGTTGTATCCTGGTTGCCGGCTTTGCATTAACATCGGCGACCTATTTGCCCGTTCCGTCTATTACGGGCGGTATAAGGTAATTCCAATAAGAACCGAGATTATCAAGTTCTGTGAAATAATCGGTTTTGACTACATGGGGGCGATTATCTGGCAAAAAGTGACAACAACCAATACAACTGGTGGGGCGAGCATAATGGGTAGCTTTCCTTATCCACGGAATGGAATTCTGAAGCTCGACTATGAGTTTATTTTGTTATTCAAGAAACAGGGGAGCCCGCCCAAGCCTGCGCATAAGCAAAAAGAGTTGTCAGTGATATCAAAAGAAAATTGGAATACATATTTTTCTGGCCACTGGTACTTTGCGGGCGCAAGACAGGAAGGCCATATTGCAATGTTTCCCGAAGAATTGCCGGCCCGCCTCATTAAGATGTTTGCTTTTGCAGGGGATATGGTTATTGACCCCTTTCTCGGCAGCGGGACAACTTCTTTAGCTGCCCGTAATCTTGGACGAAATTCAGTTGGTTATGAAATTAACGAAGATTACATGCCGATTATTAAGGAAAAGCTCCAAGTCAACCAGGCCGACCTCTACGGAACGAAATACGAATTTTTGAAAGATAGTATAACTGCCGACTGGAACGAACAAATCGGAAAGCTGCCGTATATCTTCAAAGACCCACATAAATTTGACAAGAAAATCGATCCCAAAAAGCTTCAATTTGGCTCCAGAATTGACGAAAAAAGTGGAGAGCGGGAAAAATATTATACGGTCAAAGACGTAATCAGCCCCGAATTGATTAGACTCAACAACGGGCTGCTTATCCGCCTTATAGGGGTAAGAGAAAATAAAGAAGCAAACGGAGTAGCCATTAATTTCATTATCGAAAAAACAAAAGGGCAAAAGGTTTTTTTAAAATACGATAAGCAAAAACACGACA
This sequence comes from uncultured Ignavibacteriaceae bacterium, assembly GCA_964498015.1. Taxonomy (GTDB): domain Bacteria; phylum Zixibacteria; class MSB-5A5; order GN15; family PGXB01; genus CAWEZN01. The sequence continues at coordinate 1,079 of CAZCFT010000144.1, read as the reverse complement.
GCGAAAATCGTCTGCTTTGCTATCTCTATTTGAAAAACAGGACATTTCTCAATGCACATTTGATCAAAGAAGGATTTGCGGATGTGGACAGCTCCACTGATTTTAAATACAAGGATAAATTCATAAAACTCGGAACCCGACATGGCTAAGGAATGGATTCTAAACAGCGCAATGAACCGCTTTCAGTTGAACTTCAAAAGGAATGTTGGGCCTACTTCTGAAAGCATTAGGCAGTGTTCGCCAAAGACAATAGATCAATGGCGGGATTATTACTTTAAGAATGTCCGGTCAAAGGAGCATATTAAAGAACTTGGCAAAAAGCTCTATGTCAAAATAACTGAAGTTATTCACTCCGAAGTGGAAGAAATCTCCGAGCGTGATTGTATTGAGTATATGGTCCAGTTGGTCATTGACCGTACATTCGATGGGTACATGACTGAGATCAAGACCGTCTATGGACAGTTGGAACAAGAACTGCAGATTAAGATAGAACCTGCCCCCGACGAATGGGACCGACTATTTAATGTGGACTTCTTCATAAAAATCAAAGACGACTATATCGGCCTACAAATAAAACCGATCAATCAAGGGATTCAGTTGCCACAAATCTTTAAAGAAAAAGAGTTGCAGCTCAAAACTCATGAGAAGTTCACAAAACGATATGGCGGCAAAGTGTTTTATATTTTTTCGTCCAAAATGGGAGAGAGAAAAGAAATCAGAAATAAAGAAGTTATTGCCGAGATAAAACTGGAAATTGAGCGACTAAAACAATAGAGACTCTCGCGAAAATCGGTAACGCACCCTGCTGGTAACTGGTAACCCACCTTACCCCCCCCCCATCAAATTCACCACCACTTCAATGGTGGTTCAGACCGGAACCTTATATAGAGGAGGATATATTTATGCCCATACCTGATCCGCAAAAAATCAAGTCATATCTCATGTAGATAAAAATAATCGCAGAAAAATTATGCAAAACGAACCCGCCAAAACACCAATTTTTCGCACAGGTAAGAATATATTGTACATAACCTTACAACGAAAAACACCAAAAATAAAAAATCCAAAAAACGAACCCA
>CAZCFT010000143.1:0-4612 GCA_964498015.1 uncultured Ignavibacteriaceae bacterium | reverse complement strand
CTTTGGCTGCTATTATCCTGGCGGCGGTCCCAATCTGACAGAGATCAAATTTCTCAGAGCCCGGATCGCCACTGGGCGAGAAAATCACCCCGATTAACGTGTCACGTCCGACATTTTCATTCACGAGGGCAAGATTTCCCGGCCTTCCGACCTGAAGTGAAATTGTCTCACTCGGGAATAAAATGACTGTTTTGGCCGGAATAATCGGCAGAATCGAGTCACCATCGGAGGCCAGACATGAAATATGCGAAAGGCTTTTAATAATCATCCACAGGCTCTTTTCTTTATCCTATCGGCTTATTCCGTCCGTCAAATACCCGTCCGTCAGACGCCGGATTTTCAATCAAAGGCCGGATTTAAAAACCGGGTTTACAATCCGCCCCTGTGGATTTACAATCCGTCAAAAAGCCGGATTTATAACCGGATTTATCAATCCGTCAAGGGCCGGATTTATAAATATATACTTAAAGTGGCCAATAAGTCAACACGATGTCATTTCTATATTTTGAAAACAGTCTATTTCGAGCCTGCGTTCCAGTCCGTCAAAGGCCGGATTTACAATTATCTTTAACTCACCAGACGCGGAGCCAGTTCATCGGCGATGTGGCGTAACTCGCAGTCGGGGTGAGTCTTAAGGTTATCCAGATTGAGTCTTATTTTCTCCGGCTCGAGATCCAGCCGGTAGTACCCCAAGCGATTATTCTCAAATATCGCCCAGGGGCATCCGCCATCGTGGTTAACCTCTTGCTTCAGGCGATAAAGATATCTTGCCTGATTGAAGCCAACCTCAAGATCATCCTTGTAAAGCCAACCTTCGCCATTCACCAGCCGAGAATAGGCAAGCTTTGCCAAATACTTGAATGATTTGCCGGTCAGTCGAATTGGGAAACTGTCGATCTTGACCAGATACCGCTCTCCAGCGTAGCTACCATCGAGTTCCAGCACGGAAGGGTGGAATCCCACCGACGAACCAAACGCCATCGCGGGGTGGTATCCCACGCCTGTGCCGAGTGTCATTTCTCTGTTCATTTTATCCTCCTTTTCTGAGATTTCGATTATTTCGAGAAGTTTGTTTATTCTATTTTCGGATTTGATAATATCAGCCAATTTCTCGCGCGGGAGCTGGCATATCTGCTCCGCGGTTTGTATTCCATTTTCATGGAGAGATTTATAATCAGATCGGTTCAGAATTTCGCAGGCTAAGAGATGAAGCTCACGCATTGCGGGTGAAATTCCCAATTGAACCCTGAAGGCAAAATCCTCAAGCTGACCCGGCAGATGTGAATTGCAGTCATTAGCCTGAATGATTCTTGCCAGCGATGCCAGAAGCCATGCGGCGTTTTCGGCCAGATTGATTATCTGGCCATGATGTAGTTGATACCGCTGTTCCAGTTGTTCAACCGACATCTGCTCGGCCCAGTCACTCAGGACGAAGGCGGCTTTGAGAACGGCAGAGGTACGGAAATCAAGCGGCTCGCGTCCGAATCTCTCTTCAATATAGGGAGTTATTTCATTGATATAATCGCTGAAGCTTTGGTGAAGCAGTTTTTCATAATAGCGGCCACGGTATTCCGAGGAGATAAGTCCCGTCCGGGAAATGTCAAAATCGTTGCCGCCAAGCGTCAGAAAAAGCCAGCCGAAGAGCGACTGGGGCAATGGCTTTTTCAGACAGTCGATATAGCGGCGGTAGCTCTTCAAAGAAAGGCCGCTTTCCGCAATGGCCAAACCAGCCGGTGTGGGCGCTAAACTATCGGTAATGAGCCCGACTGTCATCAGGTCAGAGAGTTCCCTTTCAAATGATGCGTTTTCCAAAAAATCAGGATCTCTATAATGGAAAGTCCCGCCCAGAACCTGTTTCAATTGCCCTATATTCAGAGCCAAACCGGAGGCGACAATATCCAGAATTATATCCCTAATGTCATAGCGGTCAAGACAAGATTTGATACAGCCGTTACGATTGGTTTCAATATAATTCGACCAGAGAACCTCATGCTCAAAATCAGAACCGGCCAGAACTATCGCCTTTCCCGGCGAACCGGCTGTTCCTAATCCAAATCTTCCGGCTCGACCGGCGATATTTTGAAATTCCGCCAGTGATATCGGGACAAGAGATGGCCTTCCGCCGAAACTTCCGGCGCTGTATTTCATGGTTTCGAGAAGAACCATCTCCGCGGGAAGATTCACGCCCATGGCGAGGGTGGTTGTCGAGAATATGATGCGAATCTCGCCGTTCAGATATCCCTGCTCAATCGCCTGTCGTTGGGAGGGAGTGAGGTCGGCGTTATGGAAGGCAATCCCGCGCGAGAGGGTTTGGCGAAGCGAGCGAATGAGAAAACTCGGTTCTTCATCATCAAGTCTGGTCAGCGTGGTTTTTGCCTCTCCCCAATCTACCGAAGCGGCCAGCTTGAAGGCGGCATTGATAGTATCGCGGCGGGATTTAAGAAATATCAGCTTGCGGCTGTTGTCTTCTTTGAGGAAATTTATCAGGCCATCGGTGAGGCCATCACGATTTTCCTCAAGCGGAAATTTTTCTTTTCCTTCGACGCCGCTGTTGAAACTACGGAAATGAAAATATCCTCCCGAAACTACCCCCTGAAAAAGGTCAATCGGACGGGTAGCCTCTTTGATTATCCGGCAATTGAGCCATTTGGCCAATTCAGATTCATCGTCAATAACCGCCGAGAGAGCGATTATCCGGGGGTGATATCCGGAGCCTATGATTTTAGTCAAGGCCATTTCAAGTTCCGGGCCGCGCTCCGGATCGCCGAGCATTTGTAATTCATCCACGATGACAAGACCGATCTGCTGAAGAATGTCAAGATTGACAGTGAGAAGACGATTGAATTTTTCATAGATGGCCAGGGCCAAGTCAAAGTTCCCCAACTCAAAAGAGATGTCGTTTTCGGGATGGTCGTGAGTAACAATTATGGTCTTAAGACCTATCGATTTGTAACCGGAGCAGAAATAATGATATTTTTCTTCGGCAATTGATTTAAGCGGGAGAAGCATGACCGCCTTCTTACGGCCCAGTAAGGCGCCCATGGCGGCGATCTCGCCGCAAAATGATTTGCCGGATGAAGTTGGGGCCGAAATTAGAAGATTTTGCGGCTGATGGCGCCAGTCGGCGCTCAGCAGTCCGGCGCGGACGGCATTTTCCTGCAGAGGGAGAAGATAATCTCCCTGTCGATTTCTCCAGGCATTGATAACCAGCTCCGGGATATCGTATTTTGAAAGGTCTTTCAGTCGCATAAGCCTCCTTTTTTTATAAGGGTTTGATAAATCAAACCCCTACGAATGGCGCCATCATTTGCCATAGCCTGACTTATTATCACTGCATATTGCATCGTACTATCCGGCCACAAGCGGCAAAGTGGTAATGCACAAATTGTACCGCCGTTTGTCATGGTTTCACCCACAGCTTCCAAAGCCGCAGGTGGGGCAGGCGAAACAGGCGCCGAGACGAATTAGCTCCATTCCACAGTCGGGACAGAAGATATCGGTGATGATACCATCGGTTTTCTCGACGGCGCGGAGATTGACTGCCGCGGACTCAAGTCCGTCAAATGCCCGTCCAATGCCGGATTTATCAACTGGATTTACCAACATCGGTGGTTCTGTCAAATTGCCGTTGTAGCCAAACATATTTTTGATCCTTTCTGTATCTCTTATCGGCTCATAACAATAATACTGCACATTTGTGCAGTTGTCAAGTGATTTTTTTGAGATATTTGGTGATTTTTTATTCTATCAATATATAGGAGAAAGATTTATATGAGAGGCAATATATGGTATGGGAGCCGATGGAATCAGCCTAAGGTAATTGGGAAAGGGAATAAATATCCGGTGATGCTGGATGTAAGAGCGATGACTGCTATCAGTCAACCATTATCTTGATATGACTCTATGTTTATGATATTTTGAGAATGAATTAAGGTGAAGTACATATGCAAACTCCGGCGGCAGATAGAAAGGTACTGGTTTTACTGGCGGGAATAGTATGGTCAGTAGTAGGAGGGGCTTTGATTACTGCCTCGATCTACTGGCTGAGGGCGTCAGTATTCGGCAAGGTGGTCGTGGTAACAATCGGGGTCTTAGGGGGGATGATTATTTATCGTTATGGGTTTTCGAATCTGGCCAGAAAAAACCTTTCTCGAATTTATGAGCAAGCTCCGGGAAAAGACAGAGTCTGCCTTTTTGCGTTCCAGAACAAGAGAAGTTATATAATCGTCGGTGTGATGATATTGATGGGTTATACTCTGCGGCGCTCGCCAATTCCGAAAATCTACCTCTCCCCGCTCTATATGGCGATAGGGCTGGGGCTTTTTCTGGCAAGCCTAATTTATTATAGACGGATTTTTGTTTGATCTTGAAGTCTGCTACTGTCTTGTCCCGCATGTATCTTGAATAATCGGGGCACATCACGTGTGCCCAAGTGTCGAAACCGCCCGTCAAAAGCCGGGTTTATCAACAAGGGCTTCGATCTACCAAGCTGAAGAAGTTGTTGGTTCATCTCACAGTCAATTCCCCGCCATGAGTTGACTTGCGCTTGCGAACCGCGCTCTGGGTTCCCGATCAAGGAGGCTGTGTCATAATTCGGTTTAATATTGGGGAT
>CAZCFT010000142.1:0-4631 GCA_964498015.1 uncultured Ignavibacteriaceae bacterium | reverse complement strand
TTGGAGACACTGCTGTGTCAAATCACGAGTATTCCAGTTTATTATAACAATAATCAGCTTGTTCATTTAGTGGTCCAAATTGGTTTTCAGCCATTCCCCGGTTAGATCAAATAACTGATGCGTCGACTCCGCTGTTGAAAAAGTATGATTTGCCTTGGGGACTTTGGCAATACTGAAATAGCCGGCAAAATCAGTGTAACGGCTTAAGATCGGTCCGGCAAACATCCGTTCAAAATCATAGGTGGCTTGATCAAGTTCCGGTATAAGGAAAAAAATCGGCCTACCGGATTTAACTATGATATCAAAGGATTCCAAAAAAACCCCATTAAATCTATCGCCTTTGTTTTCCCCTGTGACTGTTTCGTTATCATTCGCCAATTCCCCTTTATGGTGGGGAATTTTAGAGAGCAGTTTTACTTTTAACGATCTAAATATCCACCGATAAGAGGTTTTCCCGGAAAGAAATCTTAGCCAGGCGGCCGGGTTGAGAATCCTTTTTATATATCCCAAGATTAAAATATTGGCATCAAAGGGGTGAAGATGAGAAAGTTCAAAATCAGCCGAAGTTACCGTCACCGGTCCGGCAATAAATATCACGCCGTCAATATCTTTATCCTTAGCGGCTGTTATTATGGCGGTTAAGGCGCCACCACAAAGACCCCAAAAAAATATACGGCGGGGATTTAATTTCCCCTTTAAATAACTTACACACAGGCGGGCATCACTTTGAAATAATCCGGTTTGGATAGAATCAAAAGAATCTATAGCTCTTCCCGATGCCAATTCCCCCTGACTATAACCGACCTTGGAAGTATCAAATCTGGCCACAATAAAACCGGCCCTCTGAAGTTCACGCGCTTGACGCACAAAAAGTCGCGAATGACAAACACGGTAATGGAGTCCGATATTGAACATCATTATCAGTCCGCCATTGGGGGTCGACGGGTGATGTATGATACCATACATCATTTCACCTCTATTGTTCTTGAGGCTAAATGTTTCTTCCAAAAAAGCCATCTTTTTCCAAGAATTTTATGGTTTCGCCAAAAAGCAGGGGGGGGGCTGGTTGCCATGTTTGAGTTTTTTCCCATTCAAATTCCCGGGGAACGGCCGTTATTTCCGAGCCAACGAGAGCTTGTTGCAAGCCGAGCAACTCAGGGCGCATCTTTTCCGTATTAGACGCTATTTGGACGATTAATGATTTCCCTCTAAAATCAAATTTCCTATCCTTTAATCCGCCGTTGCGGGCCTTAAAATAGAAACCCCCTGTCAAATTGTACCCCTCAACCGTGAGAATCTTGCCGGCCTCAAGTTCCTTAATCAATTGCTCGCGATTTTTCAGGATTTTACCTTCAATTAGCATCTGAGAAGCCAGATTGATCCGGAGATGATCAAAGAAATATTTTCGAGTATCAATAATTGGTTCCCATAAAATCAAGAACTCCGGATTTAAATTCTCCGCGGCAATAGCAGCCAGAGTCCCTCCCCAGCGAAGCCCCATAAGACCCATTTTGTCAATCGAATGTTTGTCGCCAAATTGCCGGTAAACAGAATCTATATCAGCCAACCTGTCTTCAAAAGAAGCCTCCTCAAAATCCCCTTCGCTATCGCCGTCGCCGAAATAATCAAAGCAAATTGCCGCTATACCCATAGCGGCCAGAGCCCGGGCAAATGAAACGTATATCCTAATGGTACGAATCTTCTCCTCGCCAAAGGGACTGCAGAAAACGATTCCCGCCATTGGCTTGGATTGAGGCAAAAATTCAGCGCTGAAGAGATGCTTCCCATTCCTCAATAAATAACCGTGTTGTTCCCTGATGGCAGGATTGGGGGCATTTACATCTGTAAAATTAAAAGAAATTTCCATCGGCTTTCTGTAAGATTAAATGGTGATTCACTAAAATGGCGCTCACTATTTCATTTGAGTATTGGTCGGAGAACCTGCGCCATTATTTCATATCCTTTCTCATTGGGATGAATGGGATCACGAGCCATATCATCCGGCAGATAACCATCTTTATCGGCCAAAGCGGTGAAATAATCGACTACCAGAAACCGGTATTCTGTTCCGAACCTCTTAAGACGTCTATTAAATTCCTGTATTTGTTTGGTAGTATTAAAATCTGGGAGTTCCGGCGCCTTGCGGGTAACCGGTATGACAGTAGCCAAAATCGGTTCGATATTTCGCCTCTGTGCCATCAGCGCCATCATCTCAAATTCATTCCAGACCATTTCAATATCAGTTTTTGGCTGGAAGTTGCCGGAACAGAACTTGATAACCACCCGCCCCGGGGCAAACTCCAAAACATCGGCCGAGAATCTTGCTAAAAGCTGCATATCGGTCTGAGAACCAATTCCACGATTAAGCAATTGCTTCCCGGAAAAATACCTTTCCAAATCCCAATTCTTGGTAATTGAGGCCCCAAAAAATACCGTCATCTTTTTTCTTTCTTCGGACGTTGTTTCTCTGAGCAGTTTATTGTTGTCTTTGGCGAAAGTATCAATGCCCGCAAAATCCGCCTTTGCCGCTTCGTACTTCTCCAAGAGGTCGCTATGGTATTTCTGGAAAAGCCTGACCTCTTCCCGCAGTTTCAGGGCTTTATACAATAGATACGCCCCGACCATATTGCCCGCAATTGAGATGACCAATATTATGATGATAGCCGTCTTCATGGCCAGATACTCCTTCTGACTGCAAATTAAAAAAAGAATCTATTCATATTGATTTCGCTGTCATTTTGCTATTTCCTTTAGCGCCGCGGAGACTGCCGCCGAGATCTTATCATACCCGGCGGGACTGAGCGTAATCTGGCCGGTAGAAAATTCCTCTCTTAAATACCCTTTATCATTCGCCAGAACGGAGGCAAAATCCATCAGCCTTACTCCACTCTCGTCGCAATAATTAAAAAGCCAGCGGTTAAAAACCTGAAGGCTATCTTGCACATTGTAGGGGACCTCAATCTCTGACTTGAAATCCTCTCTCACCGGCACAATCGTAGTCAAAAGCGGCTCAATTCCATTCTGCCGGGCGATATCAACCATACAGGCAATGTAATCCTCGAGCTCCTTCATCGTATTTTCTGGACGGAAATTATATGAGCTAAATTCGATAACTGCCGCTTTCGGATTCAATTCAACAATATCGGGCCGAAATCGCAATAGGAACCCCGCGGCTCTTTGTCCTGATATGCCCCTGTTGATTGCTTCATATTCCGAAAAATACTTGCTCAGGTTCCAGCCATGTGTAATTTGCGAGCCGAGAAACACGACTCTATTTCCCATATTCTTGCCGGAAATCAGAATTTGATTTTCCATGGCGAAGTTTTTCCGTCCGGCGAATTCCTCAACCACATTAGTATATTTATCCAAGAAGTAATTAACGTGTCTGCGGTAATCCAGAGCCTTAAATGCTACATATACAATAAAAAGATTGCCGATTATGGAAAGAATAAGCACAATTTTCCATTTTTTGGTCATACTATTTTCCCTCAAACTGCTAATCAATAGTCAATATTACGAATCTATCAAATATACTTTCAATTCCCAATAGAAAAAGATAGTGGGGATTTCACCTCTACTATATGTTCTGTTGGCTCTTGACCGGACCATTAGTCAGAGTATAACCCAGCGCAACTGAGGGAGCACAGCAGAATCATTCAGGTCAAAGTTGGAAAATCCGGCTTTTGACGGAGTCGAGCTACTGACCGGATTGGCCAGGCAGAATGATATTACAGACCGGCTGAGGCCCGCATCTATACATAAAGTTGATCAAGATTGTGATATCATCCATCTGGATAATGCCGGAGCCATTAGTATCACCTGCTTCAAGAGGCGTCGGTGGCGGACCATACCTATATAGAAAGTTTATTAGGCAGGTGACATCAAGCGGGCCAAGCCTTCCGTCAAAATCGATGTCGCCGGGAATGTATGCGCAGTTGGCAGTATCACCGGCGATTTCAAGGGGGGAATTTGACGGTGGTGAAAAATTACCCGCAATATCATACGCTTTAATGCAGAAATAGTATTTTTCTCCAGGGACAAGGCCGTCAATTATCATCGAATCGACATTTTCCGCCGCTGACGGAATCGGTTCCCCTACGGCTTGAATAGAAAATTGCCACTTTTCCTCGGTATCAATGGGTCCTAAAAAGCATGATTGATATCTTAAATCATATCCTTGCGCCTGCCCGGTATAACCGTTGTCTCCCGGAGCAGTCCACTTGAGCAGAACCCCGCCGGGTTGATGGTAGAACGCTCCTGATAAAAATAAAGTGGATCTTTCCGCCGGAGAACTGTTGCCGGCAGAAGTCAAATTCTCTGCGGGATATATTGCCAAAAGAAGACTCAACCAGACCAGTTTCATAATTATCGCTGATAGTTTTTTTTCGTTAACATGATTTTCCACATCAAAGCAATTTTTCTCCCACCCCTACGATCCTCTGTTATATGGCTCTTTAGTCGCGACCATTTTCCAGTCAAGGCGTGTAAAGACAATAATAATTCAAAATGGTCTTTTGTATTATAGGTATAATAAGGCGCTCTCAATACGCTCTGTCAAGCCTTTTTTGACCTTATGCGATAGTTGCCAATATATATAAATCCATTAATCAATGTCCCCGTCCTCGCAAGAG
>CAZCFT010000141.1:0-4760 GCA_964498015.1 uncultured Ignavibacteriaceae bacterium | reverse complement strand
CATAATTTATGCGGCCAACTGAACTGTATAACTTCCTATAGGAAGCCATGAATGCTTGTTAAGATAACAGCGGTGCAATCGCAGTTGGGACAGAAATTATCTCTTGAAGAGAAGATTTATATTTTTAAGCAAAAACCGGACTTTATCTGTTTGCCCGAATATTGCCTCATAGATACAGCCGCCCCTGATTTTACCAGGGTCGCTCTGAAATCAAAAGAAAATCTCCAATATCTTAAGGCGCTCTCCGCCGAATTCTCCGCTTGTCTTATTGCCGGCTCGATTGTGGAGGCGGAAGGGGATTCCCTATTTAACGCTTCTTATATATATGATAACGGCGAGGAATTGGGACGATATAGAAAGCTAAGTCCGGTCAGCGGCGAACTGGAACGCGGTATTCTCCCAGGCGATAAAATATTCACAACCATAATTGATGATATCAAAATCGGCATTCTGATTTGCGCCGATGCCTTAAATATCACCTTGTTTGAGATTTTGGGCGAGAGGGAGGTCGATATCATTTTCATTCCAACCACCTCTCTTTACCGACCCGGTGAATCGAAATCCGAGAAGCATAAGCGCGATAATGACATTTTTCTAAAAGGCTCACGGGTCTCGATGGCCTATGTAGTCAAGACTTGCGGCGTCGGCAATCTTTTCGGCAAACCCCGGCAGGGGCGTTCGTTAATAACCGCTCCATGGGGTATTTTGAAAAGGGTCGATTATTATTCCGAAATGTCACCATGCATTCTGACTGAAATCCTCGACATAGCTGAGTTACGCGACTTCCGGGCCAAGAAGAAAACGTATCAAACCCAGTTCGTGAAGTCTCAATAATTGGCCTGATTATTGGGTTTCAATTACGGGCCTGTAGTGGCGTTTCGAGAAACGCCACCATTATGCTCCTGCCTTGAAACTGCCTGCTTCTTAATTAATAACTGCCGCCGTAAAATTTGTCAACATAGCTTTTTATTTCTGAACTCCCCACAAGATTATCAAACCACTTGCCGTACGCATCCTGCTGTTTCTTCTGAAGTACCACCGCCGACAATGAATCCTGCACCTTCGCAAAATCTTCAATGTTCGCGGAGGATTTTGCGAGAAGCACGACAATAGCAGTCCCGGTGCTGTACTTAATCGGTTCTGAAACTTCGCCGATATTCTGCAATGCAAAAGCGCCGCCGATGACTTCGGACGGACGGCCTATACCGGCAATTGCCGACGTGCGGGTAATCATTCCAGTCTCGGTATATGGAAAACCGCTCTGTTCTGCAGCTTTGGCAATTGGCGTTCCGGCCTTTATTGTTGCATAAATATTCTTGGCAATTTCGTATGTTTGTTCACTGGATTTCCCGGAATTTATTTTTCCGATCATTGTCTTTTCGGCTTCTTCAAAGGACTGATATCCTGCCGGTAAGCGCCCGGCGGCCTTAAGCACAAAATATGCTGAGCTATTCTCCATCATTGGGGAGACCTTGCCGATTTCATTATTGAATGCAAATTGCGACGCGTCCGGATTGGATCCGAGAAACTGCACATACTCAGTTTCGCCAAAAGGCTTGGTCGTCTTAATTTCGTAATTGGCATCTTTGGCCGCCTTTTCAAAACCATCTTTGCCGGCATTATCGGAGAAATCCTTGGCATTCAAGGAAAGCTGATCAAGAGTTTCCTGTGAGGGAACAACCTTCAACAAAATATGGGCGGCATTGATCTTTTCAACCTCAACCGAATCTTTCCCGCCCGGAGGAGTCTCCTTGTCCATTTTCTTTCCAAGTAACTTGATAATATGCCAACCAAATCTGGTTTTGACCGGCTGGCTGACCTCATTCAGGGATAGCCTCCAAGCAACAGTGTCGAAATCCTCCACCATCCGCCCACGGGGAAACCATCCCAGATCGCCGCCTTTATCAGCCGTATTGTCTTCAGAATAATTCTTGGCCAATTCAGCAAAATCTGCTCCCGCTTTGGCGGAATCATAAAGCTCCCTTATTCGATAATGGGCCTTTTCCCAGTCATTATCCGATGGGGATTTCTGAAAAATAACCATATCCAATATGGCCCTTTTCCCAATTTTGAAATCCTCTTTATGACCGTCGTAATATTTCTTGAGCTCATCTTTTGTGGGGACCGGAAGCGATGTGACTGCCTTGGAATTAACCAGGTTTAACACTCCTATTTTTGCCGAGTCTCGGTCATCAAGAAATGCCTCCATAACTTCGGCAGGCGCAATTCTCACTGTATTTATGACTTGTTCTTGAAGTTTATACTTCTTGAGCTCAGGGAGATAATAACTCTCGACTGACGCCCACATCTGAGCGTATTCCGGATTAGCCATGGCCGAAACATACTTTTGATAGTCGAATTTGTTGTCGGTCATAAACTGCTTCGATTTCTGCAATTCCGCGGGCGGGTAGGATCTCAGGAATCCGTATATTTCCTCATCAGCGACAAAAATCTCGTGCTTGTCAATTTGATCATTGATGAGAATATCGCCGACCAGTTGATTCCATGCCTTTTTCTTCACTTCATCCATCTTTTCCGGAGGAAGATCCCCCTCGGTCTTATCCTGCTCTTGACGAAGAAGGTTGCTATAATACCGTTCATAGACAGTCACCGAGACGTCTTTTCCGTTGATCACGCCGATTGTATCTTTTGCCTGGCTCTTTGAAGTTATATTCATGCCCCACTCAAATACGATAGTCGCCAGAAAGAAGACCAGCACGGTGGCCATGATAGGAACAATCAATTTTCTTAAGAACGCAAACATCTATTGAACTCCTTTAGCTTTTGTCAAATTAAGCTCATTAATATAATCCAAAATCCTGATTTGGCAAGCCCGATATTTACCTCTTTTTGGCCACATTGCCGGAATTTGCTTTGACTTTGAACCTCATAGCCAATAATTTGTTAAACCGTTTAATTATGCTTAAATTATCGACCATCAGAAAGCCTTTATTAGTTCTCATATTGGCTCTGTTTGCCTTGAAGGCTTGGGGCGGCGAGCAATCTTGGCCGGTTCACGGTAAGATTGAGCTCTCTTCAGGTTTCTGCGATTTCCGTGTCGCTCATTTTCACGGTGGGCTGGATATCAGAACCGGAGGCGCTGAAGGGAGGCAGGTCTTTTCCCCGGTCGATGGATATGTCTGGCGCATACGCTATTCCTATACCGGTTACGGTAAAGCTTTCTATATCAAAGACAATGACGGTTTTATCTTCGTTTTTGGCCACCTTTCTCGCCTATCTGATCGCTTCGAAAAGCTGGTCGAAAACGAACAATATCGACTGAAGAGATATTATCTGGATTGGCAATTCCCTGTCGATTCTCTTCCTGTCAAGCGGGGCGACCTTGTCGCATTTTCGGGTCAGACTGGCGCTGGGCCGCCACATCTCCACTTTGAAAGGCGGACTCCATCCAACCAGCCGCTGAATCCATTGACCAACGGATATCCTTTGAGTGACAATATTCCGCCCAAAATAGAGGCCGCAATTCTATATTATCAAGACTCCTGTTCTCTTTTTCCCGGCGGCAAACGAAGCAAAAGATTGAATCTCCATTTTGATCGAGGGAGAGAAGCTTATGTTATTGACTCGATCCTATATTTACGCTCCCTCTTCGGAATCGGATTGAATACCTTTGATCAGATTGAACCCCATGGGCCAAAGCTGAATATCTATAAAGCCCAGTTGTTTCTTGACGGCATCGAGATTCCATGGTATGAATTTCAGTTAGACCGTTATGATTATGATGAGACCAAGATGGTTAATCTGACTTACGATTATCTTCCCGCCGCAAAAAATAAGGACTACCGCTACCTCCTCTTCGAACCGAAGGGGAAAAAATTCAGTGGAAGCAAATTCTATGGAGATTACAGGGGCGTTATTGGAGGGTACAAACCGGAATATCAAGGACTTCATACCGCCCATGTAGAGATTTTCGATGCGGCGGGGAATATGTCGAAACTGTTTTTTTCTTATATCCTTGCCCCCGCAAATACCCTTTTTGATTCCGAAATCTCGGGAGATTCCATATTATTTCTCCGGTCGAGAACGGATCTTGCAAAAGCGGATTTAAAAGAAGTCAGAGTTTACGGATATGCCCCGCAATCAGGATGGCATCAAATCGCGAATAAGCTGGTCGGCCAAAGCACAAGCCTTGAGGCAAAAATTCCCCTTATGTCAGCCAAAAGCAAACCGGTGGCATTAAAAATCGAAAGGGTCGGTCGGTCGGGGTGGAGAAATATCGAAAATTATATCTTTCTTGATCACCGACAGGAGCATAAATATAGGTTTGATTATGAATTGGACGGCGGTGGTATCCTGTTTGATATAGCTTCACAAGACCCCTACGCCCCTCCGCCAACAATAAATGCGGTTTGCGAGGACAGTTCCACCATGCAAATTGAATCAGAACCTCTTTCGCTGAATAAATACATTGCCTATTTTGAGTCCTATACTCTAACCTCCAAAATAATTAGATTTGATCTGCTTGATGCCGATGGGAAAATTTGCGCCAGCAGAAACGCCAATATCATTCTGGCCGGAAGGCAAACCGATAGCTTGTGCTCAAATGAAAATAGCGATTTTGGAATAAGTTTCGATTCGAGTTGCTTCTATGCGCCTTCATTCATCGAATTGCAGGAGAGCCAAATCAATTATTCAGCGTCCAATATTACTTCCAGCAAAGCATACCAGATTACGCCGGAGATTTTTCCGCTCGCCAATGATATAACCGTTCATTTTGAGAAGGACAGGGTAAAAGATCT
>CAZCFT010000140.1:0-4847 GCA_964498015.1 uncultured Ignavibacteriaceae bacterium | reverse complement strand
AAAATTCAAACATACATCAATTATGACACAGCCTCTCAAGTCGGGAATGACGATTCGGTGTACAATGGTGAGCATAAATGAAGTGTTCTCCAATAACATCAGCTTTTTCGACAAGCCCCTACGGACACTCTTTTGAGGCATCGACTTGATTGTCGGCAATTGGGTTGACTTTTGGCGGGCGGAATCTTATTATGTTTATCTGAAATTGGCGACTTGATTGGAAAGGATGCCCAATGTCAAATAAGATGCTGGCGGCAATGAAAAATAAAGCGTCTGCCGGCGCTGAAATGGTCGAAATAGATATTCCCAAACCACGTCCTGATGAAGTTCTCATAAAAATTAAGGCCTGTTCGATATGCGGGACGGATAAACATATCTATACATGGGATAGGTGGGCTCAATCGCGAATAAAACCGCCTCTGGTTTTTGGACATGAGTGTTGCGGCGAGGTGATTGAAATCGGGTCATCGGTGCGAAATATAAAAGTGGGAGATTATATTTCCGCCGAAACTCATATTCCATGCCTGCACTGCCTTCAATGTCGCACGGGCAATATGCACCTCTGCCAAAATCTTGCCATTCTCGGCGTTGACGTGAATGGCATTTTTGCTGAATATGCTGTTATACCGGAAATATGTTGCTGGAAGAATGATCCTTCATTGCCTGCCGATATTGCCTCAGTACAAGAGCCTTTCGGGAACGCGGTTTATACAGTCATGGAAAGCAATGTCGGCGCGAAGAAGATTGCAATTATTGGAGATGGTCCTATTGCCGCTTTTGCGTGCGGAGTCGCGCGCGCTGTCGGCGCGGCAAAAATTTATAATCTGGGAATGATGCCGTTCAACCTTGATATCTGCAAAAGGATGGGCGCAGATGTCAGTGTCAATGTACTTACTGAAAAAGATTATTGCCAGCGGATAGTCGAAGAGACCGGCGGCGGCGTTGATGCGGCGCTCGATATGGCCGGCAATAAAAACGCTGTTAATGACGGATTTGCGATTCTCAGAAGGATGGGTACATTCACCGCATTTGGGATTGCATCGGCGCCATTTGAAATTGACATGGCTCAGAATATCGTATTTAAGGGCGCGACGGTAATTGGCATCACTGGACGCAAGATGTTTCAGACATGGTACCAGCTGAGAAACCTGCTTGATTTCGGCAAAGTTGATTTAAGGCCGGTTATCAGCCATCATTTCCCGTTTACTGATTTTATGAAGGCTATGGAAACGGCCGTTTCGCCGGAGATAAATTCGGCGAAAGTTGTACTTATGATGGATTGACGCAATATTATTTTAGCAAGCGCTTATT
Organism: uncultured Ignavibacteriaceae bacterium; assembly: GCA_964498015.1. Taxonomy (GTDB): domain Bacteria; phylum Zixibacteria; class MSB-5A5; order GN15; family PGXB01; genus CAWEZN01. The sequence goes on along the minus strand of CAZCFT010000140.1, from coordinate 3,536 downwards.
GATAAGGAGGAAATATAGATGAGCAATATAGGAAGCTACGAGACAGCTCTCAAGAGTTTCACGTGGGGGGTCTCGGAAAGAGAACTTGGATATCGCAAGGGCGATATTATCAATATCGGCGAATACTGCACCGACCGAATCTGCCGGATGGGCAAAAAGGACAAATTGGCCCTTATTTGGGAGGGATTCAACGGCGAGGCGAAGAAGTACAGTTTCGATGATATTCGGATACTGACCAACACCATTGCCCACTTTTTAAAGAAACTCGGACTACAAGACGGCGACAGAATCTGCCTATTCATGGATCGTGTGCCGGAGCTATATCTGGGATTTCTCGGAATATTAAAGATGGGAGGCATTGCACAGCCCTTATTTTCCGCCTTTGGGTCAGAATCGCTTTTGAGCCGTCTGGAGGACGCTCAGACCGCCGCGATAATTACTCAGAAGAAGCATGTCGCCAAGGTCAGAGCGATTCTGAATGCACTTCCCTATTTGAAACATATAATAATAATTGATGATGACGGGAATAAGCCCCTGAGAGAACGTGAAATTGCCTTTTCCATGGAAAGAGAGAAAAGGGTCGACCATTTCGATATTTTCCCTGCGAAAGGCGAAACCCCATCAGTACTTCATTATACTTCAGGAACGACCGGCAAACCCAAAGGGGCGCAACATGTGCACTATGCCTTGATATCTCAGTACATCACAACCAAGTATGCGCTTGACTTGAAGGATGATGATATTTATTGGTGCACGGCCGACCCGGGATGGGTGACCGGCACCTCCTACGGGATTATCGGTCCCTGGGCCAACGGAGTGACGCAGTGCGTACTTGATTCCGGATTTAAGGCCGAAACATGGTACAAGTTCATTGAAAAGTATAAAATTACCGTTTGGTACTCGGCGCCTACCGCCATTCGATCATTGATGAAAGAAGGGGACGAAATTATCAAGAAGCATAATTTGTCATCATTGAGGCATCTCTGTTCCGTGGGAGAACCGTTGAACGCCGAGGCGGTTATCTGGTCGAAGAAGGTCTTTGGTCTTCCATTTCATGACAATTTCTGGCAGACCGAAACCGGCAGTATCGTGATTTCAAATTATCCCGGCATGCCGATTAAGCCGGGTTCGATGGGGAAACCATTCCCGGGAATTACGGCAACTGTGGTCGATTTGAAAACCTATGAACCTATAAATAAAAAGGGCATAGTCGGCTTGATAGCTCTTAAGCCCGGCTGGCCATCGATGATGCGCGCCTACTGGAATAATCCAGCCACTTATCAAAGTAAATTCAAGAACGGATGGTACATCTGCGGCGACCGTGCAAGTATAGATGAAGATGGGTACTATTGGTTTGTAGGGCGCGATGACGATGTTATCAATACCGGCGGACATCTGGTCGGGCCGTTTGAAATAGAGTCGGCCCTTCTTGAGCACGAAGCTGTCGCCGAATCAGCAGTTGTCGGCAAGCCGGATCCGGTCAATATGGAGGTCGTGAAAGCTTTTATTGCATTGAAGCCGGGATTTGAAGCTTCGAAAATGCTCGATCTTGACATAATGAATTTTATTCGTAAGAAATTATCGCCGCTGGCGATGCCTCAGGAAATAGAATTTGTGCGGTCGCTTCCGAAAACGCGGAGCGGGAAAATCATGCGACGGGCGCTCCGTGCAAAGGAATGGGGCGAGGAAATCGGCGATATTTCAACACTGGAAAATGATTGAAAATATTATAAGGAGAATTATATGTCCGATATCAAAGAGGCCGTATTGAAATATGTAAAGAACGAATATCTTGATGAGGATGACGACCGGGATGTCACTTATGACACGCCGCTGATTTCCGGCGGCATTGTCGATTCTTTTTCCATGGTCTCTCTGAAGCGGTTTCTTGAGACCGAGTATAATATTCAGATTCCCGATGCCAAGGCAACGCCCGATGCATTTGATACGGTCAACAGGATTGCCATTCTCCTCAAAGAATTCAATGTGCAGTAGGCGATATATGGCTTTTAGCAATGATATAAGAAACATATACAAGCAAGAGCTTGATACTATCCGCTCCGGCGGAATTTTCAAGGAAGAACGGATTATCTGCGCGCCCCAGAGCTCGGAAATTGAGGTTGAATTTCCGATCGGCTCGAGTCGCAAAAAAGTAATCAACATGTGCGCCAATAATTATCTGGGGCTGTCATCGCATCCCGATGTTGTCGAGGCGGCGCATAAGGGGCTTGATCATCGTGGATATGGAATGTCGTCGGTACGCTTTATCTGCGGCACGCAGGATATTCATAAAGAGCTCGAAAGCAAGTTGACGAAATTCTTGGGCACCGAAGATACTATTTTATTCCCGTCCTGTATGGATGCCAACGGCGGCGTCTTCGAGGCGGTACTATCCGAGCAGGACGTAATGATCGCCGATAGATTAGTACATGCGTCGATAGTCGATGGCATGCGGCTCTGCAAGGCCCAGACGGATACATTCAAACATTCGGATATGGGACATCTGGAAGAAAAGCTTCAGTTGCACCAGAAGGCGCGGGTGAAGATGATTATCACCGATGGCGCTTTTTCTATGGATGGTGATCTGGCCAAGCTCGATCAGATAGTGGCTCTGGCGGAAAGATATGGCGCCATGGTTTTTGTCGACGATTCCCACGCCTCGGGATTTTTAGGGAAGACCGGTAGAGGTACGCATGAGCATTGCGGCGTGGTCGGCAAAATCGATATTATCACCACCACACTTGGCAAAGCGCTCGGGGGAGCATCGGGCGGCTGTGTCTCTGGAAGAATGGAACTGGTGGAGCTATGTCGTCAGAAGGCAAGACCATATCTGTTCTCTAATACTATTCCTCCGGTGGTTGTGTCGGGCGCCATCAGGGTGATTGATATAATCAGCAGTACAACCGAGAGACGAGACAAGCTGGAAAGGAATACAATCTTCTGGCGCAAAGGGCTGACCGAGGCCGGACTGATTATTAAAGAAGGGGAGACGCCCATTGTACCGGTGATGCTTTTCAATGCCAAGCTATCGCAGGATTTTGCGAAAGCGCTATATGAAGAAGGTATATACGCTATTGGCTTTTTCTTCCCGGTAGTGCCAAAGGGACAGGCCCGTATTCGCACCCAGCTCTCCGCCGCGCATGAAATGCACCATCTGGAGAAGGCGCTGGCGGCTTTTATCAAAGTCGGGAAGGAGTTTGATATCCTGCATAAGAGCAAGCAGGAGATAATAGATAAATTTGGGATGTAATTCCTGTAGGTTAAATTTGTAGGGGCGCATCGCGATGCGCCCGAAGCGAGGAATTGTAATGGGTAAGCCCAAATGAAGTGAGAAAATACCCATATCAATTGAGCCACTTATGAACGCTTATAAAAATGCCATAATCCAAAGTATTGTTTTTCGGCTCATACACTGGCAAAGTTCCCTCATCAATAAGCGGTGGTTTAAATCCACTTTGTGGAATTTCTATTTTATAGGGTACTTCAACGACATCCGACGCCGCGATCTGCCATGATCTGACAAAAAAGGTGAGTTC
>CAZCFT010000139.1:0-4909 GCA_964498015.1 uncultured Ignavibacteriaceae bacterium | reverse complement strand
GTCGCTCCGGATGGCTCAGTTCTCAATTCCTATCCCCAGGGATTTGGAGCTCAGGGTGTGGCGGTCGATAATAACAGCCACGTATGGGTTTCTGAGGTTTTTGGCAGTAGAATAATGCATCTTGCACCGGATCCAATGAACCCCGGACAACATGTCATCGTAGGGTACGTCACTGGAATCCAGGGGGGCACCGGAGTCGCTGTTGATGCCAATGGTAAGATTTGGGTGGCCGAGTATTATGGAAGCCGTGCCAGCCGCATTGATCCCAATGCCGGAGCAATTGGAGGCGGGGGATATCATATCGGGGCCATCGATATGTCGGTTTCAATCGGTTCCTCCGCTTACCCATACAATTATAGTGACATGACCGGTTTTGTGGCAATCGGCTCTACTGCACCATCCGGAACATGGACTGTCATATTCAACTCTGGATCAGCCGGGTGCGAATGGGGAACAGCTTCATGGAGCGGTCTGGAGCCACTTGGCACAAACATCAAAGTTGAGGTTCGCGCAGCTGATAATGAGATAGACCTGCCTGGTCATGCTTTTATCCAGGTTAATAACGGAGCGCTTTTTAGCGGCGTAACGGGCCAATATATTGAAATCAGGACCACGCTTTCCAGAGAATTGGGAATGACGGAGTCTCCTATCCTCTATGATCTGACCATACAAAGTGCGACTATAAATGGATGTATTGATGTATCCGTCTTGACAGGCGGCATTGGCGCCAATGCAGTTGAGGTTTCTCTTAGCGATGAGGCAGGCAATCTGATGGAAACTGCCTATACCAACAATAGCGGTGCAGTTATGTTTGACGAACTCCCTACTGGCAATTATGCGGTAGGAGTCGCGACGCCTCTTGGCTTTGTAGCCATACCAGCGGATGTCCAGCAGGTGGCAGTGAATGGGTACCCCTGTACCAATGTCTCCTTTGAGTTAATCCCTACTGCGACCGGCAAGATTCATGATTTATGGTGGTGGAAATCTCAATTAATCAGTATTCGCGATGGCAAACCGTCTCTGGTCACTATGGATCAGATCAATCAGTTCTGCCAGAATATCTATGAGCATTTCTACCTGAGAGGCGATGGATACGCCATTCAGATTGAGAATGTCACTTATGCCCCCGGACCGGAGGCTCTTGACTATTACGATTTGCTCAATTTCTTAGTCTATTCGACCGATCACAGCAACAAAGCCGGTGCGGCGAAAGGATTATTGGCTAATCTTCTTAATATTGCCGCGGGATATCAGAGCCAGTTAGCTATTGTCAGCGCTGATGGCGCCACAGCCAGCCAGGCCATTACCTATTTGACCGGGCTCTGGCTTGCGGGAGGCTCTCCCAATTACCTGACCACCCTCCTCAACTTCCGCAGGATGCACATGAAGCAGTTGATACCGGCGGGAATCATTCCTCTGGCCACGCCGAATGTGTTGTATAAGCCTGAAGACAAGACAATCATGCCGAGTGGCTATAGTCTCTCTCAGAATTACCCCAATCCGTTCAACCCGTCGACTGAAATCAGTTTTGCATTAGCGGTTGCTTCCGAAGTGACTCTGGAAGTTTACAATATAGGCGGGCAGAGAGTATCGACGGCGGCGAATGGCTTCTTTGAGGCCGGAGAGCATTCGGTTGTCTGGAACAGCCAATCTGATAACGGCCAGCCGTTAGCCAGCGGCATCTATTTCTATCGTCTGAAGGCAGGAGCTTTTACTGACACCAAGAAGATGATACTGATGAAGTAGTTTTTCTATTTCGCGAAAGAAGTAGAAGCAGCAAAAAAGTAGTGGCGGCTTGCGGGCCGCCACTATTTTTTTTCATCAATAATATTACGTTTCCGTCAAATGCCGGATTTCCAAAAATGGAAAATGTTCTTATTACATGGTGGGTTGAGCGATCTTTCCCATAAAGAGGATACTCTGCGATTGGCGCTCATATATGGCAAAAACGAATGGCCTGTCCACTCTCATAACAAAACCGGATGGCCCAATAGAGGTGATGCCAATTTCAACAGAGGTCACTGCGGCCGCCTCAGTTCCTTCTTCATTCACATCCACGAAAGTTTTGTGCTTCACCTTGCTGATAAATAGCTCTCCTTCCTTGCGGATACGGGTGAAATCGGCCTGGTCCGGGTCGAATGCGATTCCCATCCCCAACGCTTGAAGGACGCTCTTTAATTCGGCATCATAACTCATAGTGAATCTGGGGAAAGACAGTTCTCCCTTCTGCGGGGAAAAGCCCGCTGTCCATTTTTCCCAATTCTCTCGGTCGAATTGCATTATCAGCGAATCAACCGGAATCTGTTTCTGCGGGAGAATAACAATCATGCTGAATTTGCCGTTCCCATAAGGGAGGTCGACCGATTGAAATTGCGGATTCTCGGAATATTGAAAGTCCCCTTTCTGAAACATCATCTTACACGGTTTTTTTGAACCATCGGAAATTGTAAAGAAGTCATCGGATGTGGCTTTCTTATCGAATTGATATGTCCAAGTTCCCTTGAAGTAGATGGCATTAATCAGAAACATAACGAGGGACGGGTCAATGGGAGAGTCAACTATTTCTTTGATTTTTCCATTGGTGGATTTGTCAACCCAGCCATTGATGGTCGGAGCCGCCGAGGGGTCGTTGAAATCAAGGGGAGTTACCGACGCATTGAAATAAGTTTGATTCAAATCAATGAAGCCTTTCTCTACATTAAGTCCCTGACGATACCAGATCGAATTCCCGATCTGGAAAATGACCTTGTCGTCAAGCCCTCTTAACAATTCAGTAAGGCTTTTGTATGATTCATTGACTTCCTGAAGAGACAGGCCGGACAGCTCAAGGGTCTTTTGAATCGCCTCCTGAGTGTTTCCTGAGGCGCCGTTATAGGCCATCCCCAAAGCCATCGAAACCGACAGTGGAGAAATAAAAAGATTCTTGTCCTTTTCCTGCCGGGCAACTTCTTTGAAGAACTTGAAACCAAAAAGATTACCGGAACCGGACAGGCTTTTCTCGGCAATCGTCAATTCTCTGGCAACATTCCGCCCGGGCTCGACAGAGCTATTGGAGCATTGAAGGAATGCCAGAATCAAAAGAACCGCAACAATAATGATCCACAGTTTATTCATAATATACCTCCACATCGTCAAAGGCCCGTCAAAGGCCGGGTTTACAACCGGATTTCCAATCCGTCAAATGCCGAATTTCCAACTTCAGAGATGATAGCCGAAAAAGCTCTTGGCTCACAGTATAGGGGTCGCTTTGGCCATTATATATATTGGAGACTATCTGGTCAAGATCAGCGACTTTTATGAGTTTTTCGCGCACCAGAGTATTAACTTGAGCGAATAGGATACTTTCGATCTTTTTTCTAATTTGGTCACGGCGATGCGTCTCAAATAGACCCGACTGCTTTATATGCTCAATGTGAGCGAAGATTCTTTCAAGAAGTCTATCCATATTCTTATTATTGATTGCCTCCGTTGCGACTATCGGTAGTTCCCAATCTGATTTTTCCCGCTTGAGTTCCAGAATCAAATTCAATTCCGCAACAATATATTCCGAGCCGGGACGGTCGGCTTTATTTAGAGCGAAGATGTCGGCGATCTCCATTAAACCCGCTTTCAGCGCCTGCACGGCATCGCCGGATTCGGGAACAAGCACGACTACAACCGTGTCGCAAGTATCTATGATATCAAGCTCAACCTGCCCGACACCGACAGTTTCAATCAGAATATAATCGAATCCAAAGGCGTCAAGGGCCACGGCAACATTTCCTGTCGCCGCCGCGAGCCCCCCTGTGGAGCCTCGAGTTGCCATGGAGCGGATATAAACGGAGCCATCGGTCGGCATATCGACCAACCGGATTCTATCCCCCAAGAGCGCTCCGCCGGTGAATGGAGAAGTGGGATCAACGGCAATGACGCTAACTCTTTTGCCCAGTGAGAGAAGAGCCTTAGCTATATTGTTGACAAGAGAGGATTTCCCTGCTCCCGGCGGGCCGGTAAAACCGATTTTTAGAGCTTTGCCGGCGCGAGGATAAAGACGGGATAAAATATTCTGATATCCATTTTGACGATTTTCAATAAATGAAATAATGCGAGCAAGCGCTGACTGATCACCATCGAGAAATTTCTCCAGAACAGTCATGGAAAAAATCAATTCCGTCAAAAGCCGGATTTACCAAAGGTTCCAATATCGCCGGCGGCCAGTTTCATGTCTTTCAAGCGCAGTTGAATACGAGTATGGTCATTGAACGAATTATATTCAATCACATAAACAAGATCAACCAGATTTCCCCGGCCAGAGAGCTGTCTAACCCAATCGCCGAAACCGAAGCCGATGACATCAAAGACAGCATCCCCTTTGCGGACCTTCATCTTGAGATGATTCTTACCAACACAGTATGGCTGTCCGAGTATCTCGCAGTTGCGGGTCAGGAAGACCGGTCTCATGTTCTGAGGTCCAAACGGCGCAAAGGTTTCCAGAACGTCAAGGAATTTGTCGTTGACCTGGGTAAGCTCAATCTCTGAATCTATATATAATTTGGCGACCAGATCGTCATCGGTGAGAAGTCGGCGGGAGACTTCTTTCATTCTGATTCGGAATTTTTCGATATTTTTGGGATCTATGGTCAGACCGGCGGCGTATTTATGCCCCCCATAGCGCAACAGCAAATCCTCACATTCTTTAAGAGCATTACAGAGATGAAATCCGGGAATAGAGCGAGCGGAACCTTTTCCCTCGCCATTGTCAATCGCTATCATTATGGTCGGCAAATGGAATCGCTCTACCAGACGGCTGGCGACAATTCCAATTACTCCTTGATGCCATCCCTCGGAGGCGAGAATTATGGCGCGATCGTCACCGGTGTCAACGGATCCGCGAATCTGCTCGAGGGCTTCGCTGAGCGTTTTCTCATCA
>CAZCFT010000138.1:0-4999 GCA_964498015.1 uncultured Ignavibacteriaceae bacterium | reverse complement strand
GGTATCTGGTGAAACAATGCCGGTTAATCCGGTGCGATAAATTGAAAAGCCCTTAAAATCTTCCGTCAAAAGCCGGATTTGCCAATTGGCAGATTGCACTATTGCTGAAAGGTATTACAGAGTAGGGTCGCCTTCAACCCAACGAAAAGGTTTTTTGAAAAAGCCCGGGATGTGGAGCATTTGACAAGGGAGGCAAGCGACCCCAAATTGTCATCCCCGACCTGAGAGACTGTTGAAAAACCTCTACACATGGGAAAAAGCATTTTTTTGAGCAATATGACACGGGAATCGTCATTCCCGATTTGATTGGCAACCCAGAAAGTGGTTCGTAAGTGCAAGTCAGTTATTATCTTTTGGGTTCCCGCTTTCGCGGGAATAACGCTTCGGTGTGCAATGGTGAACATAAATGAGGTATTTTCCAATAACATACACTATTTCAACAAGTCCAAAGGGCGGCAGGGATTTCCCCGGCCGCCGGTCCGTCCAATGCCGGATTTTCCAATACAACTTTGACCAGATATTGAGAGTGAGGGTCTCAGGATTCCTTCACTATAGCTTTGTACTTCGAGAAATTGGCCTGAGCAAGAGCTTTGCGGAACATTTCCTGCTGTTTAATCCAGAAATCCCGCATCTTACACCCTTTGTAATGTTCGCACTCGCATCGATCGCCTTCACAACAGAGATTCAGACAGATAGGGCCTTCCATCGCCTCAACAACATCCAGGAAACTTACTTCCTTGGGGGCTCGGGCCAACCTATAACCACCGGTCACCCCTTGATATGAGACTAAAATTCCCGCCCAGGTCAAATCCTTAAGTATCTTTGCCAGGAATTCCCTCGGAATCTTTTGCGATTTGGCCACAGCCCCTATTGAGGATAATTTCCCCTTAGGCAGGCCAGCGAAGTGCATGACAGCGCGAAGAGCATAATCGGCTTTTCTTGATAATTGCATAACGAACTCCTTATAGAAATAAGCTTATCATTTACTTCTTATTCCATATACGTCACAATTGCGCTGAAATATGGACAATTTCTACAACTTTATCAAGACTTTTTTGATATTTCTTCAAAGAAACTTATTGTGGACAAACCGGGATGAGTATTGCCTATGACCAAGCAATACTGACCGGATGGGTCTATGAATCCAGTATCAATTCTCTTCCGTCAGGCGTCCGTCAGGCGCCGGACTGACGAACCGTCACATTGATATTGCGCTTTTTGAGCTGAGCGATAAAAAATTGAGGTTCTATGGCCAATTCCTGCGGAACAACGCCTTTTTGACTAACTTTCCCAAAGCAGACCATCCAGGCGATAATCGCCACCGGAGAAGAAGTGCATCGCATCATTGAAGTCAATCCGGTGCGTGAATCCTGTCGGTCTATAATTTCATAGACAAGTTTCTTTTGAGTCCCGCCCTTTATGCCCTCAAAGGTTAATCGAATAAGCACCAGATCGGGTTCATTGAAGGCCAGATTCTTCTCCAGAACTTTCTTGAAGACCTCCCTCGGCTCAATGCTAATATCGCCAATCTTTACGGGACTTCGCGATCCAAGGCCGATTTCAAGCATCGGTTTAAAAAGCCGGCAATGCCCGGGGTAGCGGATGGTTTTGTAGTCGAGAAAATCAATAATACCCTTGTATGTCTGCGGCAGGGTTGATGTTCCTCCCGATGTATAAAACGCTTCCAGTTCGCCGATGCCATCGAATTCAAGTTTTTCGAGACCAGTCATTGGGTTAATGGACTTGGCTTGACCATTTTCCAAAATAATGACCGGCTCCCAATATTCATTTATGAGACCTTCCGAAGAAAAAACAAGCTGATAGTTCAGCGGCGGGCGAGGCGCCTGCGGCAGACCCCCGACCCTGATTTTGAGGGAATTGATTTTGTCAAACTCTTTTATGCCGCCCGCGGCAAGGACCGAAACCATGCCGGGCGCCAGACCGCAGTCAGGGATGACTGTAATCCCGGCCTCTTTGGCCGCCGCATCCATCTCAAATTGCGTCCGGACAACGTCATTATTGCCGCCGAGGTCGAAGAAATGTGTTCGGCTCTTAATAGCGGCGCGAGTTAATCCTTCGTTATATTTGTATGTGACCGCAGAGATGCAGGCGTCATAATCTTGCAAGACCGTGGCCACTTCATCTTCATCGCGGGCATCTATTTTTCCGGCAGTCGTTATATCATTGCCATATTTTCGAGCTATTTCGGCGGCCAACTCGGCATCAAAATCAAATAGTCCGATCTTTTCCACACTGTCCGCCCGGCTTAAGTCATAAACTATTGCCCGCCCCATCAACCCGGATCCTATCACTGCGATTTTCATACCGTATCCCAGGCCCTTCTCTTCTTCAAGTCAAACACTTCCGTCCACAATCTATATTTCGATTAGCTAATTGTCCACAGAAATTCAAATGGCTCTGACCTTGTCGGAAATTATATCTCATATATTTTGCTTTATATAAGCTGGTACTTTTTCCTTAAGAACCACTCGGCGGCCAGCGCCAGAATGAAGATAGCCAAGAGCCAGAATTTGTTCCAGAGAACTATTTCTTTCTGAATTGACACCACAATTTTGTCATTTTTCATTTTTGAATAGAGGCTGTCAATTTCATTGAGAGGCGAGAAAGCGCCGCCTGTCAATTGTGAAATCGATGCCAGAGCGCCGAAATCCGGCCGGCGTCGGTAATCTTCGATAGAAAAAGCCTCAATGGCAATCTCGCCGGAGCTTTCCCTTAATTTTTTCCCATCTTTGTTTATACTGGCGATAAATTTATATTTTCCGGGCGGAAGGGTTTCAAATTCAGCGCGGTACTGGCCTTCAGATTTTTCCATTAACTGCGTGATGGTTGTATCAGCGCCAGTCTGATTAATAAGCGTGATATTCCCGGTAGCCCCTCCTATGGGACGAAAGCTCAAATCGTAAACTGAGGCCGAAAATCCGACTTTTTCTCCTTTAGTGTAGATGGTTTTATCGGGACTGATTTTTATCGGATCGGATTCTTCTCTCAACGCCAGCCAGTTGACTATGCCTTCGAAGAAGGAGTGGTATTCTTTCCCTTCGCCGCCAAAACCATAATCGTAAAATAACCAATGCCAGAATGGAGCCGCTGTAGATGCCAGCGCTTTCCCGGCTCCAAAACTGCGAAACCCAAGAACGGGCAAGTCAGAACCGGTTGTGTTAATCCCTGAACCCACCAAGATTTCCGAACCCGGCATGATAGAATCTGTCGGAACGATTGCTTCGAAGGGGGGCATACTGTTCCATCCTTCACGAATTCCTTGCCTATTATCGGATAACCTGACGGCCGGATGAAAAAGGTAATTTTCCACAGGCTTGCCCGTGAATCTGTTATAATATATTCTCGCCCTCTTGTCAGTAGAAACAAACGGAAGGTAATCGTCGAGCCATCGGGGAAAACCGCTCTTCAAGTAATTTTCACCAAGAATGGCAAAAATCCCGCCTCCTCTGTCGAGCAAGAATGATTTGAACAACTCAGATTTTGACTTCAGGCGGGGGATATCGACGTCATAAAGTATAATCATATCATATTGATTAAGCTCCTCTTGTCGAGCAGGGAAAGCATCGCCGAGATATTCGCCCTCTTTCTTAGAGATTACCGGAGTTAATTCTATATTAGCGGAATTGGAAAGAAGACGATTGAGAAAGGCAAACTCCCAATCAAGACGGTCGGCGGCCAGCAGGACTTTAAGTTTGCTTTTGAGAACCGTCATCGAAAATGAACGGCTGTTGTTATCCGTTTGGACTTCTCCATTTATATCAGGAATTTTTACTTGAAAAGTCTGCTGACCTGGTCTCTCGGGGGAGAAACTAATTTTCTCGTCTTGTTTCAGAGCGCCAGCGGGAAGTCTGATGGCTTTGGTCTCGAGGATTCTATCCCGACTTAGAATTTCAATATGGGCAGTATCATTATTCATTCCCGACCACTGAAGATGCACGGTCATTTCGGTTGGTTTCCCCGCAAAGACCACTTGATTATGATCAATACCGGAAATGGCAATATCTTTTTCCGACGCCTCTTTCCCGACTCCAATCGTGAATACAGGCGTCTTTACCGCTTCTGCCGCCACTAAAGGGGAAATGCCGCTGTTAGAAATGCCATCAGACAAAAGGAACCAGTACTCCGCGGGCAGGGCAATCTCCTGTTCGGACAACTGGGTGATGGCATCACCGATGGAAGTTTTTTCAACATCAAGCGGTTTATTGCCTTTGATCAATCCGTCCGCAAAACTTTTCTTCGTGACATCAAAGGCATCGGCAAATTTTTTAAAGGCGTTTGAAGAGAGCAAGGAATCTACTTCTTCTTTTCGGGAGCGGCCATTTTCATTTATTTCCATGCTTCTCGAGTTATCGATGAAAAGAGTCAGACGGGGTTTACGGTCAAATTCTCTTTTGTAAGACAGAACCGGTTCAAATAGGGCCAGAAAGAGAGCCAGAACAGCGACTATTCTGAGAGCAGTCAAGAAGATTCTGAGGCCTCGAGGAAGAGGAGGATTGGTTTGGCGATAAAGATAGACAGCCAAAAGAACGAAAAATAGAAAAAACAAGGCCGTTACAAATGGTTTGCCGGTCAGGAAGTTGAAAGAGAGCTCTGAAATGCCAAACATAAAGAATTATACAATAATTTGGGAAAAGGGCTTATGGAAAGACGGTTGAGATTGAACCAATGACTGCAATTTCATGTAGTACAATAGGCGCCAGTTCACGCGCCCCAAATAGGATTTGGGTCGGCCGTCATGCTCCGGCTCCTCACGGACAAGAACCGGCGCAACAAAATCCTGACTTATGGGACAGACTCCTGGATCGGGGAACCAGAAAGTGGTTTGTAAGTGCAAGTCAGTTGTCATCTTCCGGGTTCCCGCCTTCGGGAGTGTTGCAAAAGTGTATATTTTGGCAAAGCGCTTCACTGATGTTGATCGAGCGTCCCGATCTGTCATCCCGTGCCTTGACACGGGACCCAGAAATTGGTAAATCCGGCA
>CAZCFT010000137.1:0-5075 GCA_964498015.1 uncultured Ignavibacteriaceae bacterium | reverse complement strand
CTTTGTCGGAAATCGACACTGCCTTGCCATTATAATCATAGGTAACAATCGAATACTGTCTCTTCCGGTCGACTGTGGCATTGAAAAGCAGAACCTTATCGCCAATAGTAGGCTCAGGGAATTTTTTCTCGCCACGACGATCCACCATAGTTCCGGAATCCACCGCTGTTCCCAAACCCCAGATAGATCGATAGTTGGAAAGAAACTCGCCGGCCGTGGCATTATCAGTTACAGAAATCTGCAATTCCTTCGAAATCTTGCACTCTTCATTCAGGACGGTAAAGTAAACCGTCTTGCCCGAGTTGGCATGGCCATAAATGCCTATTCTGACGCCTGACGGCCAACTGAAAGCGCCCGGCCCTTTTTTCCCAGCCAGCTTTGTACCTTCCTTGGCGCCTTTTTGAAATATCTTAAATATCGCTCCGAGTTTCATTTTATCTCAAACCACAGGTTCTTAATGTCATCATCTACCTGAAATCTCCGCTTTGCACTTTATTCGAATGCGTGCGGAATTCATTCAATTTTCTATCAGTATACTTGTTCCATGAGATCGGTATATAGATAGCGAGAAAAATAAAAATTATTATCACCATTACATAGAATAGATAAGCAGGATTGCGCTGTGTTAGAACCAGGCGTAAATATCGCCCGCTGGAAAAAGCCCCTCTCAATTTCGCAAATAATTCTCCGAAGAAACCTTTGACTTTCGACCAAAAATTGGTTTTCCGAAGATACTGCCACTCTGATAGAAAGTGACCATGAAGCTTGCTTTTCTGCTCCAATTTCTTGAAAGCATTGATTCTCTGAAGATGAAATTCAAGGCTGGTTCTATCCTTCAACAGATCATTTCCAAGTCCCAGCCTGCGGCGCGCCAGTTCAAGGAATTTCATCGAATCTGGCATCGCCGAAAAATCTTCAGGGCTCAAATTGGCCTGCACCCTCTTGCCAAACTTGTTAATATAACGGGCAATTTCATTGAGCAAGAATGAACTGAGCCGATAATTATTGCCCAGACTTCCCTCTTTGAATAACAGCGGAACAAGATGTGTCTCAAAAAATGGCACATCCTGCCTGACACCCCTTAATCCCCGGCAATAAAGATAGGACTTATTTGATTGGCCGTCAGTATCCGCTTCGGATTCAAAGTAAGTTATCATCACCTGAATAACAAGCTCTCGGAGATCCGATAGGGTAAGAGTCAATTGCTTGATTCTGTCCAAGAAGTACTGGTCAACCTCAATCGCTTTGTCGCGCTGTTCACGCATTGCTTGAAAAACAGCATAGATGCCGTTATATGTCTGTAGAAAAGCTTCCGTCTCAAATTGAGATGGCCTTTTTTCAAAAGCATCAATATATTTGAAGAGGTCTTCTATATAGGTTTTTATTTCCATATTTCACATCGCCGATTAGAGTGCATAGACTATCAAGTCCATTTTCCCGAGCCTGCCGAATTTTGACGGATCCGGCGCTCCCCGAAATATTAGAGTCACCTGACGAACCGACGGCGAGCGCAGCATATCCCTCGGATGAAGAGCTATCTTGTTGCCAAAAGTCGTAACATCAACATCAATCGGATCGGTCTCGCCAAGCCCGCGGGCATCATTCAGGCCCAAACGTACCTGCATGTTTGTCCATCCTGACACATCAAATAAGTCTTTGTTCATCAGTATTACCGTATCGGCCAGCGGTCGCGGCTGGGTGATATCCATCAACAGATAGCTCAGACCTCCGGCCTGCTCCAAGCGACTGCTATTATATGCCGCCAGACGATAAGTTCTGCCGCTATAGGTCAGAGTATCGGTGGCCACCGCCTGCTCGCCCAATTGCTCCCGCTTGGTCTGGGCCAGAAAGCCGAGTATTCCGCGAAGATTACCCAGAACATCATCTATAATATGCAACTGCTCGCCTAACGCTTCATGATTGTAATCCGCAAGAATAAAAGATTCAATCGAGGAGACAAATCGGCCAATATCAGAATTCAGCTCTTTGCTGAAATATCTTTCGTTCAGATAATCTTTTAACCCGGGCTGAAGATTGAACAACGTCGTGAATACCCTAAAAAGTCTCTTAAAATGGATTATCAGATTGATCGGGTGAAGACCGTTACGTCCCGAAATAAATTCATCAACCGTCGATGACAGATGAAGAACCAGCAGATATACTGTCTCCTTGAAAGCAGTCTGAAGGCTGGTGCTTTCTCCGGACAAAGCGCCGGCGGTAATCCCCTTGAACGCCTGTGTTGACAGAGAAAGAAGATTTTCCAGCCGATTCTTATAATCGGCAACCTTCTGAGCCAATCGCTCATCGGCATTTACGGAAAGACACGGAGGATAATAACTCTGGGAATAGCTGATTTCACTGCCATTTACTGAAAGCTCTGCCACTTGAATATATTGTCCCTCCGACAGATTAGGGCGAGCGCCCAGATGGACAGCATAATTATTTATCAAGTAAGGAACACGCGGCAAATCTTCGGATGGATCCGGATTCCCTACCTGGCTTTTTGCGATCGGGTCAACGCTGACATATACAGGAATGAGTGTTTCACTTATTATAACCTCGGCACGAACAACATTTCTCGCCGATTCATTGATATCAACATAAGTCCCGTCCGGCGTCAATGCCTGACACCGTACAACCTCAACTCGCAACTTATTCCCGCTTATGGTTGAATTAAGACTCAAAGCCGTCTTACCGGTGTAAGATTTTTTTACCAATCCATATTTATCGCCAATATCAAAAAAATGCCATCGGATCAATTCCTCAAAATATTTTTCCTGATCCTTCAGATGACGTTGCGTGATCAGCATCCCATCCTGCCAGTTAACTGAATATAAGCTTAAGTCACTCATTATCTTGCCTCAAGAATTAATCTATCAATTTATATCCTGACCATCCCCTTGTCAAGGCCATTAAATATAAGTTGAATATCCCAAATATCCTCTTCTCTTCTCTTTACCGATTATAAGTTTTTTTTCCGAAATAACATATTTGATTTTATAGTCAAGATTATTTGGCATACAAATTTTCAAAACAGTCTCAATTTTCCGGCGCTTACTGCTTCCCGGCAACAAGTCCCGCAGTTCCCCGATAGGCACGCCGCGGACAACCACCATATAACAGGAATCCGATTCGACAAAAGAGTTTCCAACAAGACTTTCCCTTCCGAGCCGCCCCGCCATCGAACCGAGCCTATATTGGATCGCCTCAGGAATCTCATACTCCGATTTGAGATTCTCAACAATTTCGAAATTATACCCAAAAATTAACTTCAACGCCTTTTCCGAAAGACTGGGGTTTCCGGCCCAAAAATGAAATGTCGGGAGCAACGCAACCCAAACCAGGGCCTCATTAATCTGCTGAGAATTAAAGTCCGACTCATAATTGAATAATCTCAAAAAATTCAGAATATGCTCGAGGTCAACAAAACCATGATTGTATTTCAAAATTTCAAATCTGGCCAACGCATCATGTCGAATAATTGAGGCATCAAAAGCCGCCATCAAGTCGCGCGACCTGTCCTCCCATTCCCCGGTACGCTCCTTGCCGCCAACCAGTCCATAAAAGAACTGATAAGGCATAAAATCAACAACGCTCGGATAACCGACTTTCAGCATAATTGCCGTGTCTTCTTTCAAAACTGTACCGGGAGCAGGGGATTGCTCGTTTACCTCCCCTTTATAATTTTCATACTCGCCGACCGCCAGAAGATCAATTCGATTGATATCAACATCCATCTTGGCCAGAACATTTAACGCCGTCGTATAGTGAAAGGGAAAACGCCGACTGCAGAAATCGGGCATTATTTTAGCGCCTTCTCCCATTACTCTTTAGCTATCTCCACTTTGAAATGAGTATTGACTATAGAGCGGGATTTCAAGAAAGTGGCAAGACGTCTCTCAAGAAGGGAAATCTCATCCGACGAGAAAAAGCTTTCCGCCTTTACTTTCACGCGCACAATTATGCACCGACGCACCCCTTTATCCCCACGCTCGACCCCATTTTCACAACGGACCTGCAATATACGAGGATCGAATGTCATCCCCCAATTGGAAATCTCGGAGAAGCCTATTGCCCGATCACGATTGCGTAATCTGGCGGATACTTCGTTCACAATCTGCTTCTCGGTCTTGGCCGGTATTGCTCCATTGACAGGAATAATGTTCTCGGCGCTGAGAATCCCCGGATGATTTTCATACAGCTCATTTACTTTCCCAGCCTCTATACCGTTGGCGCTTACGCCCGCCGTGACAGAATAATTAATCGTAATCGAATCCGGGGGAAATTCTATATCATAGGAAAAATCAAACCATAAAACCAACCTGTTGTCTCTTTCTTCCAAAGAGTATGATTTCTGACTGCTCTCGGATTGAACCAGATACCGCGGGACATATTCGCGGCCGCCCGAATCGACAACTCTCACTACGTCCAAAATATTCGATATATCTTCAGGTATTTCCACCTCAACCAGCCTATTGCCGCCAGTATGTTTAAACAGGTTCACTTCATTCTTGTTTACAGTAACAAAGCAGTTAAAATATATTTCAAAGGGAGATTGAAGCTTTAATTTATCCCCGCCGGCCGGAAGGTCGATTCTAACCCAGTAGAATTTCTTTTTACTCTCCGGAAACTCCAGCCCGCTGGAAATCAGCGTTTCTTCCAGTTCATCATCAATTGGTCCCAATTCCCATGCGCCGGAAAATTCCCGAGGAATAATTACAAAATTATCTTCAATCGCCTTAAAAAGATCCGCTCCCGTACGCAATCCGCCCCAATCGATAGCGCGATCATTCAATCTAAAAGACTCGCCGACACTGCCGGATAGACCAGGGCAGAATCCAGAATCTTCATGAAATTTCCCCTGGCTCGAACCACAATACCAATAGGCCCAACGCAATTGCTTCAAGACATCCGGCATTCCCTTAAGGAAAATCAAAGCCCCTGCAAAATTGCTCGACATGCCGCTGTATTCGATCGCCATATATAATTTGCCTGAGTCCCGTGAGGGAAAAGCCACCTGCTGTCTGCGCGACTGAACGGCATCTTTTCCCAATGAAGGCGAGAGGTCAATTACC
>CAZCFT010000136.1:0-5092 GCA_964498015.1 uncultured Ignavibacteriaceae bacterium | reverse complement strand
TCAAAGGCGAATAGAAGATAATCGCCGTCTGCCAGAAATTGCAGTGCATATTCTCCCTTTTGTCCCGCTTGTGTCAGATATGCCGGATATACCGAATCAAGATATGGTTTCTGCGCATGATTACTCGAGTCAAAAATTGCGACCGATATATTTGCAACCGGCTTGTTACCCTGATAAGTTGCTCCCGATATTTGCCCTTGATTGATTGTCTCACCGGTGGAAAATGCAAAGAGATATGATTTATCCATTTTGTTGTTCCGCAAATCTGAAACCCCCGTACCGATGCTGACGACATAGGTAGCGCTATCGGCGAATGAATCAGGCAAAACAATGTTCAGCGTTTTCCCTTTCCAGCGGTAATCAATGTTATCATGGGTGCAGGGGGAAATAAATATCGCGGCCTCCGCCAAGCGATGATCCACACTCTCGGAAAAAGTTATGGCGATTTTATTATCTTTGGGTGCGCCGGTTGCCCCAGCGGCAGGTATGGTTGAAATTATCGATGGTCCAGTTTTGTCAATTGGCCCTCCCGGGGGAGGTTCGATTTTGGCGCACGATACATAGAGAATAGAAATGATTAGTACAATGCAGAATAATCTCTGGAGATTTAGGAACCTCACTTTCCGAGTTTCTCCTTGAGGCTCTTGTCGTCAGAATTCCCATTTAAGGCTTTTTGCCAGTAGAGTTGGGCATTGACAGTATCGCCAATAGCTTTATAGGCATCGCCGACATGCTCCAGAATAGCCGGATCGTCGTTAGAAGTCGCACAGGCTCTAAGCAGTTCTTTCAAAGCATTCTGATAATCGCCCTTCTGGTAGAGAACCCACCCATAACTGTCAATATACGCTCCATTATCAGGGGCTATTTCCAAAGCATGCTTAATAAGATCTGTTGCATAATCGAGCCTGACTTTTTTCTCAGCCAGCATATATCCCAAATAATTAAGCGATTGGGCGTGATTGGGCGAAAGGGCAATTATCTTTTCAAATAGGGCGACCGAACGGTCAAATTCATTATTTCTCTGCACTGCGGCCGCCAGAGCAAACATCACTCTTATGGAATCATCAAGATTCCGCAGATGCCTTAGACCTTCTTCGAATGCCGCAATTTCAGGGCTCGACGAATCCTGCATTTGATAAGTCAGGCCGAGGTTCAGCCAGCCGTCAACCACCGAATCCCCCATAATTGTCATCTTCAGAAAATCATTTTTGGCGTCGCTGTAATTATTCTGTTCAAAAGCTATCCGCCCCAAATAATAATAATTTACAATATTTTCATCGCCGTCTTTCAATAATGATTTGAATATAGAATCAGCCGGTTTCAGGCTGTCGGCATCATGGTACAAAACTCCGAGCCTCCTGACTGCATTCTTATCATCGGGAGTAAGAGCAATAAGGGCGCGCGCCGAACCAAGAGCCTTGTCGTACTCATGGGTGTCCTGATAAAATCCCAACAGCCGGCTCAGAATAAAAGTATTTTGAGGCGAGAGAGACGCCGCCGTCTCCAGATATTTCTTTGCTCCGGGTATGTCTCCCAGAGCCTCGAAAATCGCGGACAGTCCGAGGTAAGAGCGAGTGTTGCTGGCGCTGGAATCAAGCGCGATTGACATGGTATAATATTTCCTGGCCTCATCCAACTTTCTGGCCCGCATATGGAAATTGGCAATCTCCTGATAAATTTGATAACTGGGCGCTATTCTCGCTATATTCTTATAGGCCCAAATGGCTGAATCAAAATTGTTTATCTGATGATAATAGGCCCCCATGAAATTATATACGGCGGCATTGTTGGAGTCGAATTTCAGCGATGTGCCAAAAGCCGCCATGGCTGAATCGTTATTTCCAATCGCCCGAAAGCAATCTCCCACAAGCAACCAGACACGAAGATCCCGCGGTGAAATTTTCTTGGCTTCGCGTAGAGAACGGGGATAATCATTCATAGCCAAAAAAGTCGCGGCGTAAGCATATTTTATTTCAGAGGAACCGGGATAAATTTTCAGGGCTTCCTCATATTGCCGATTGGCCATCGGCATGTTCCCCATCAATTCAAGCAAAGTCCCATTGGTATAATAAGTATATGCCCGCGGATCCATGCTATCCCGGGGCGGAAGCGGGGGAAGTTTCGTATCCCTCTCCTCTATTCCGGGAATAGGGCGAATTCCGCCGCATCCCGCGACAAGAGCAGCAAACAGGATTGCAACAATGTATATTCTTTTCGAAAGCATCATATCAAATTCTTATTGCCAGCCAATCATATTTGCCGATTGTAATTGTGGGGCAGGAGCCAGTCTGGATTCTTCCCTTGCAGGCTCCCGCCTTCTTCTAATTTGGTACACCCTTCAGTACGCAATCTTTATGCGTCATTTGCCTACAATTTTGACCGTGACATCAGCTAACATCTGAGCTTCAAAAACTTCCTCTTCCCGACTTTCAAAAGCATCCCGTCTCTTACGCCCAATTCAAAATTTTCGCTGCTGATTTTCTGCCCGTCCACATACACTCCCCCCCCCTGAATTAATCGCCGGGCTTCGCCGCTGGAATTTGCCAATTTCGATTCAGTCATCAACCGCACGATCCAGACTCTCGCGCCAAGTTTGCGGCAATCAAATTCTGGAACCTCATCTGGAAGCTCCTTCTTGGAGAACACCCGTTCGAATTCCTCGCGGGCATTCCGGGCGGCATCTTTTGAGTGATACATACTGGCCAGAGTCTCGCCGAGTTCTTTCTTTAATATCATTGGGTTAAATGTCTTATCTTCAAGTTTAGCTTTAAGCTCAGCGAGCTGTTCAAGAGTAATATCCGTGGTTAATTCAAAGTAGGAATATATCAAACCATCAGGGATCGACATAACTTTTCCAAAAATTTCCCCCGCTGGTTCGTCTATTCCGATATAATTCCCCAGCGATTTGGACATCCGGTGGACACCGTCAACGCCCGCCAGAACCGGAAGAGTAAGTATGACCTGCGGCGCTACCCCATAATCAATCTGGATTTCGCGTCCGGTCAGTAAATTGAATTTTTGCTCGGTCGCGCCTATTTCCACATCAGCTTTGATCGCTACCGAATCATACGCCTGCATTAGTGGATACAAAAGCTCATGAACCGAAATCGGATTTCCCGCCTTATACCGTTTATCGAAATCATCGCGCTCCAATACTCTGGCCACTGTCATTTTGGCCGCGAGTTCCATAACTTCCTTGAAACTCATTTTGGCAAACCACTCCCCGTTGAAATGGATTTCGGTTTTCGATTTATCCAGAATCTTGAAAAATTGCTTTTGATAAGTTTCCGCATTGGCCATGATGGTATCATACTTCAGTTGTGGCCGCGTCGCGGAGCGGCCCGACGGGTCCCCGACAAGACCCGTATAGTCCCCTATAATCAATACAATCTTATGCCCCAATTCCTGAAACTGTTTGAGCTTTCTGATCCCGACCGTGTGCCCCAGATGTATATCCGGCGCGGTCGGGTCAAATCCCTGCTTCACCCGGAGAGGCTTATTTTCCGCGATAGATTTGAGGAGCCGCTCTTTGAATTCCTCTTCGGGGAGCATCTCCACCGCCCCGCGGGAAATCAGCTCATATTGTCGTTCAAATTCAGTCTTCATTTTACTTCTTAAGTTATTTATTCTCTATTATGTCTTCTTGTAGGTCGAAATCCGCCCGTGGCGGACGGTTTCGACATTTTGCCAAACCGCCTGTAGGTCGAAACTCATGTGGCCCTCAGCCAAGAGAGTTTCGACACTTCTCTTCGTCTATATCGAGCCTGTTGTGGTCTCGACCCAAATAATTATCGGCTCAAATTTAAACTCTGTTAATTCCATTAGGTTCAATCCATTGCGAGAATACGCAAATATCAGACAAAAAACAAGCCGCATTATGAGGTGTTACAGCCTTTTATCGGGCGCATCGCGATGCGCCCCCGCAATTTTGGTACCCCACCCAAGTCCCACGATCCTCATCGAGGGACGCCGGGTGGGTATTAATCGACCGTCCTGAAATCTCAGTTGCTGGTCATAGATTGGGCTTTGGTTTCCCCCGTTTTTGCCGGGGAAAAGAAGTCCGACATTCGCCTTGAAATATTTCCAAAGACATCCCCCAAAAATTGAAATTCCTCTTGACCGCTCTTATTTTTTCTCTAAATTGCGGTAAACCAAAGAGATCCACAAATCCTCTTTTAGTCGGGCAAAAGAGAATTGTACAAATCGGGTCTCTGGGAGAAACCGTGGATTTTTAAAGCACGCCCCCAAGAGAAAAAACATTGCAAATTTCCACAATCTATCAGGACGTAAAATTATGAGAAGGGCGCTGATTGCTTTTGTGAGCACTGCCATTTTAATCACGCGTGTATCGATTCCTATTTTACTTCTTCTTTTAATCATTTCACCATATGTATATTCCGAAGGTGGAAAATCTTCTTATACTGAATGCGATTCAGCGGTACTTCCGCCTTGGGATATATGTGTTGGCTATGCCATATTGCACCATTCTTATGAAGAACCAGGTATGATGCAGGAAAAAGGATGGTTCTCACCTTTCAATAATTTTGGTGGCAACATTGAAGCATCTGTCCGTCGATTTTACAATGGAAATTTGGGCAGTCTCGACTTATTATTAGGTGGCGGCTATGTTAAATACGACGGGATGACACAGAATGGTCAACCTCTGCAAATTAGAAACATTCCAGACGTTTTTCTTGAGAGCAGATTTGCTTTTGGCAGACTCTTTTATTTTTCACCAAATACTTATGCTGTCCCTTTTGGCGGAGCTGGTGTGAGATATTGGATTGATGATTTATCCAAACATAAGGGAGGATACGAGCGCAGATCACTGTATGTCTACAGTCCCATTGGCATTGAATTATGGCATCGGCCAGAGGCATCTATTTCCACTCGACTTGGCGCCAAAATTGAATATGATTTATTCTGGGAGGGTCGCCAATTCAGCAAGTTATCTGATTTAAATAGAACATATAGGGTGTGGACTGATACTGGAATCACCATTCATGACGCGATTAACCATCAAGATGAAGGTTATGGCCTCCGCGCTTCTATGACATGGGTCACTCTTATTTCTGAGAGGCGAACTGTGGAA
>CAZCFT010000135.1:0-5351 GCA_964498015.1 uncultured Ignavibacteriaceae bacterium | reverse complement strand
CAGAGCCTTTTTATACCCGTCCATGGCTATCTGTGTCCTGAGCCTGTGATCTTTGACCAAACGCAGGATGGTGTCCGCCAGCCGGGAGGCATCGTCCGGCGGGACAAGAAGGCCGGTTTGGCCATCATCGATAATATCGGTAATTCCCCCGGAGCGGGTTCCAATGACCGCTGTTCGGCAAAGCATCGCCTCGGTCAGGGCAAGACCAAACCCCTCATTGATAGAGTTGAGCGCTACCATTCCGGCCCGGCAGTAGGCTTTTCTTAATTCCGGCTGAGGTATAGGGTCATAGATACGGGCATGATTTTGAATTCCAAGCGTCTGGATTAAATTCTCCAGATTTCCCTTTTCCGGCCCGGCGCCATAGATTTCGAGTTTGATTTCAGGGATTTCCTGAGAAACTTTTTTTATCGCCTCCAGCAGGCAGGGGATTCTTTTTTGGACTGTCAGCCGTGACACGGCCATAATAATATGTGGCTCTTTATGAATAGACTGCTCAGGATAAAATATTGTTTCATCGTTGGGTAGAGGTACGATCTCGATTTTATCCGCCACATTTTTATCTTTTTGGCAGATCAGATTTTTCAGATAGCTGGAAACTACCGTCCATCTAACTGATTTGTTTATGACTTGTCTAAAAAATGGATAAACGAGCGGAACGCCGGTCAGAAGTCTTATGTCTGTCCCATGCGAGCTGAGATATAATCTGATTTTGTCGCCGTATTTTTTCTTTAGATAATACCCGACAATCCCGCTTGGTATCAACCAGTGAATCGATATGACATTGATATTTTCTTTATCTATAATAGATGATGCCAGTTTATATTCGGCTCTTAAGAATTTAATCAGCCTGAGTATCTTGAAAGGATTCCGGAACAGCTGGCGATGCATATCGCCCCGATAGGCAAATGCCTCGGCTTTATCCTTTCCGTATCGGAAGCGGCAGATTCTAATCCCCTCTATCACTTCATATTCTTTCAAACCGATATCATGCGGGGCAACGACCATAACATCGACATTACACTCTTTGAGTTTCTTGGCTAAGAGATGCAGGAAGACTCCAGCAAAATCTCCCTTAAAGCGGATATAATTATGAGTAATAAAGAGGACTCTTAATACTTGAGAGTTATCGTGATCGGAAATACGGGACTTATCGGTCATAAAATTTTTCACCGGATGAAATTACGAAAGTATAACCGTCGAAACAATAATTTGCGCCAAAATGATTTTGGCTACCATCGAAGCCGGATATACGGTTGCATACCAGACATTGGGGAGATCATTATCCGCCTGCTGGTTGGCATAGGCCAGACAGGCCGGCTGTGTCTGAATCCCCGACATCAGCCCCATTATTGCCGGCATCGGCAGGTCAAGATATTTGTATGCGATAGCAACGGTGACGATAGTTACGATAGTGGTTACGGCGACGCCTCCAAAAATTAAGCCAAATCCGCCGGTTTTGAATATCGCTCCTAAACCTGTACCCGCCGTGGTTCCTATGCCGGCGAGAAAGAAGACCAACCCAACCTGACGGAGGACAAGGTTGGCATTGAACGGGATATCCCAGATCACTTTTCCGGTATGTCCAAGTCGTCCCAATATCAAACCGGCAATGAGAGGGCCGCCGGCAAATCCGAGTTTGAATGTCAGCCCGTTGGGAAGCGGTATCGGTATCATGCCAAGAAATACGCCAAGCACAATGCCAAGCGACAGCGACAAATAATCGGTCTCCGAAATAGACTTGATGGAGTCGCCGAAATACTTTGAAACGGCGTCCATATTGTCGCGATGAGTTACAACCCGAATTCTATCCCCCATTTCCAGAATTGTATCTTGATTCGGAATAAAATCGACATCTCCCCGTCGCAGGCGCGTGATAATGGCATGCATCCGCTTTGATAGATGCAGCTCTTTGATCGCTTTGCCGACCACCGCCTTATTGGAAACAAATATTCGGCGATAATTGATTCCGCCAATCCCATGTTCAAGATACTCATGAGATATTTCGCCGAAGATTAGTCGGGCGCGCTCCATGGCGTCCCTGTCTCCGACCGCGACTACAAAATCATTCAAATTTAAGACCGTTGATGATGCGACTATATCGATCTTATCTTCTTTCTTAATGCGGCTGAGCACAAATCCGGTCTCTTTTAGAGGCCTTAGGACGTCATCCACCGGTTTGCCCGAGATAGCGGGATTGGTAATTTTGAAAGTCTGGCTGAATATGGCCTCCTTACAAGTTTCTTCGCTGGTTTCGGAGATATCCTCCGACGAATTTTTCCTGAAATATTTATTGGAGAGATAAAGCCAGAGAATTACTCCAAAGACTCCAAATGGATAGGTCAATCCAAATGTCACTACCGGGCTGCTAACAAATAATTCTCTGGTCTCCGGAGGCAGATTTGTCGAAAGATTCTTAGCGGTTTCCACTGATGCGGCCAGAGCCGGAGTATTGGTTAGCGCCCCGCAAAAAAGCCCGGCGGCGCTGGGGGCGCTGATATGCAGAATCTTTTGTATCAATAGAGAAGCGCCCCCTCCTATGAGAAGAACTATTCCTGCGATCAGGCTAAACCGAAGGCCACGTTTCCGAAATGAGGCAAAAAATCCAGGGCCTGATTGCAGACCGATGGCGTAAACAAATAATACCAGCCCTATAACATAAATATGCTCGGGGAGACTCAACCTATTGTCGATGGCGCTGAAGGCTATGCCGGTGAATAAGACAGCGGCTACCCCCAGCCTAAATCCGAAAATATTGATATTCCCCATCAGATACCCCAGCCCAATCACCGTAAAAAGAAGTAAGAGCGGATTTTCTGCCAGTAAGTCCAACATTATCTTAGCAATTAGCTTTCTTTATTTCCGGCTGTCACCATATTAACATTCCGTCAATTTCGCAAGCATAAAAGATTCCTCGATAACCGTTTGGCGGGGCCCGAGAGGAAGTCCTGCGGTTCTGCCAACCAGTCATAAAATCTGATTGATTCATAAATAGTATTCCCATATCATTCCTCTGCGATATGTCTAACTTGCTCAGACGCAGAGTCAATAGAATGGTTTGGCTTTAAACAGGAGATTCATTCGGAGAGTAGTGACGATTATTCTATGAAAATTACCTGAGGACCGGGTAAATTATGGTAGTATCATTCCACTAATTATTGAAAAGGGGTTATGATACAGACGAAATCAATTCACATTATTTTGGGCGCCGGTGGAGCGATCGGGAATGTCCTGGCTAACGATCTGATTTCGCGCAATGAGAAAGTCAAATTGGTTTCGCGAAGCGGAATGATGCTCCCGGGGGCGGAGTCGGTCAGAGTTGACTTGACCGATGCCAAATCGGTGAAGGGTGTTCTTGAGGAATCATCAACTGTATATCTCTTGGCGGGTTTGCCATACCGTCTGTCGATATGGAAAGGACAATGGCCGAAGATCATGCGAAATGTAGTGGACGGATGCATCGCCCAAAAAGCCCGGCTGATTTTTTTTGATAATGCATATATGTATGGCAAAGTGGTTGGAAGTATGACTGAGGAGAGCCCGGTCAATCCCTGCAGTAGAAAGGGGGAAGTGCGGGCGCAGATCGCTGACAAGCTGATGTCGGAAGTGAAGAAGGGAAATATCACGGCGCTGATTGCACGGGCGGCCGATTTCTATGGGCCATATTCCGAGAAATCCAGCGTTCCATATATACTCGTTTTCAGCCGCCTCGCTAAAGGCAAGAAAGCGCAATGGCTGGCTAATGCTGGAGTCAAACACTCTTACACATATACCGGCGATTGCGGCAAAGCCCTCTGCCTTCTGGCCAATACAGATGATGCATTTAATCAAATATGGCATTTACCGACGGCCGCTCCCGCCTTGACAGGGAAGGAATTTGTCGAGATGGCTGCGCTCAAGTTAGGAGTGAAGCCGCGATATATGGCGCTTCGGAAATGGATGGCGGCGCTGGGCGGGATTTTTGACAGGCAAATTTCCGAAATATACGAAATGCTCTATCAAAATGAATTTGAGTATATTTTTGATTCTTCGAAATTCGAAAAGCGATTTAATTTCAAACCGACCCCTTATGAAAGGGGAATCGAAGAAACGATTCAGCACTCCAGACAGAGAGGATTACTTTAACAGTCGAGTGGGCAGAAGGCAGAGCGATCTTTGTCCAGTATTAGCTTCTGCCATGTTCGTTTTGCGGATTTCCATATCGGAAATTTTCTTTGAGACTTCTCCCCTAACTTAGTTATATTTGCTTCATGGAAAAGAGCTTGCCTGAGAGATATTTCGCCTATTTACCTCCAGCCATTTTCCTTATAGTGTCAGCGCTTTTCAGTTTGCCGATGGTCTTCAAATGGGGTTATATCGGAGTCGGCGACTGGGAGCTTTTTACTACCGTGGCGGCTGTTCCGGCAAAAACCATCCTGCATTATCACCAGTTCCCATTTTGGAATCCTTATATCGGCGGAGGGAATATTCTTTTTGCTCATCCAGAGGTCGGTATTTTTTCACCCTTCTTTTTTCTTGTATTAATCTGTGGCCCAGTCGCCGGACTCAAGCTGTATGTTCTGGCCGCCTATTTTCTTGGCTTCTGGGGTTCCTTTCTTCTGGCGCGCCGATTGGGATTGTCCAATATCTCTTCGTATCTGGTTTCGTTTGTCTATTTTGGCAGTTCATATTTCGGCGGGCATTTCAGTATCGGCCATATTCCCTTCACCCATTTCTGCTTTTTGCCCTGGTTCCTATATTTTATTTTAAAATCTGGCGACAACTGGAAATATATATTTGGTTCGATTCTTTCAATTGCCATGATAATTCTCGGTAACGGTGCGGCGATACCATTATTATATACGCTCTTCTTCTCCGTCATATTTATTACCCTGCTGTCAATTGAAGAGAAGAGTCTGCAATATGTCAAAATCTTTTTCTTGTCGACAATCGCCGGCATTTTACTGGCCGCGGTGAAATTTATTCCAATGTGCTATTATCTCTTCCAGAATAAGTGGGAGGGGATGCCCAATGACTTCACTCCCTTAAATTTGATTCTGCCGGCCTTCTTCTCTTTTGACCAATTTATATTTGGCGCCCCGGCGGCGGGACAATATTGGGGGTGGCATGAGTACAGCGCCTATCTCTCGCCGTTGGTTGTCTTACTTGCGATCATCGGAATTATTTTCGCCTTCAAGAAAAGCCGGCTATGGTTGGTAATCGCCGTTTTCTTTTTTATCTTCGGATTGGGGCATTTTGCCGATCTTTCGCTCTGGAATCTTATAATGCATCTGCCCGGATTTTCCTCAATTCGCTCGCCAGCGAGAGCATTTCAGTTTGTGATTCTGGCGGTGGCTATTTTGGGCGGATAT
>CAZCFT010000134.1:0-5426 GCA_964498015.1 uncultured Ignavibacteriaceae bacterium | reverse complement strand
TTCCTCTGCGTTCCCTATTGCTTGACGGCTTCGATGCTCAAATCAATCTTGACATCATTACCCACAACAAGACCGCCGGTTTCAAGGGTCTTGCTAAAACTGACCCCATAATCCTGCCTATTTATTATAAAAGAGGCTTCAGATCCCATACGGAATTTCCCCATGGGGTCTTTAATTGTCCCATTAATATTAAAGGGTACAGCAATTTCTTTCGAAATGCCATGCATGGTCATCATGCCGGTCATAACGAGGGCGTCGCCCTTTTTTTCAATCTTCGAGCTCTTAAATGTTATGTCCGGATATTTTTCAGCGTCGAAAAAATCGGGACTCATAAGATGTTTGTCACGATCGGGATTCCCGGTATTAATGGTCGCCATCTTAATGGTGACATCAGCTGATGATTTGGTAATGTCCGTACTATCATACATGATAGCCCCCGAAAAATCGGTGAAAGTTCCTTTGACATTGCTTATCGCCAGATGCTTTACGGAAAAGCCGATTGACGAATGCACCGGATCAATTTGGTATTTGTCCGCGCCGTACGAAACAGCCGCCAAAAGCATAATGCCAACTGCCGTTAGAATGTTTTTCTTGCTCAACATGAGATCGTTCCCTTTCTGATTGTTTAGTTTAATAATAATTATTCCCACGCGACAAAATCCTAATAAATAATCTCAAATATAGACAGAATTTATTGATTATAACCAGCTAATATGAGGCAGAGTTCCCGAGAAATTATAATTTACTGATGGGTCAAAATGGCGGCT
The DNA here is from genome assembly GCA_964498015.1 of uncultured Ignavibacteriaceae bacterium. Taxonomy (GTDB): domain Bacteria; phylum Zixibacteria; class MSB-5A5; order GN15; family PGXB01; genus CAWEZN01. The sequence goes on along the minus strand of CAZCFT010000134.1, from coordinate 4,659 downwards.
TCTTTGCTTTTTGGCGAATATTTCGGTCATGTTCACCGCAGCGCACCACGGCGTCATTCCCCGCCGAGCGGGAAAGCCAGAGGACAGCAACTGACTTGCACTTACGAACCTGATGTCTGGATACTGGATTAAATCCAGTATGACAATTCCGGGGCCTTGTGGCCAAAGAAAATGCTTTTTCTCATTTATGGGGATTTTTCAGTAAGCCCAAGAAGGGGAGAGTCAGAAAGTTCATTCTCCGGGGACTATTGTGAAATCAATATTTTTTACGTAATCGCCGCCGGATATTGTTCTCACTTCAAACGGAATTTCACCCGGTTCTGATTTATATCCAAATTTGCTGAGTTGGTCTTGATCGAGATGTGCTTCGTACTTACCAGGGACGAGGCCCAAATAATAGAATTCGCCATTATTAAAAGTCGTTATTTTTGTCTCTTTGCCGGTTTCTTCGTTAACGACTACCACCCGGAGCCCTCCGGCGCCGATTTTTCCGTCCTTAACAATACGATTGACTACTCCGGTAATTTCCCCGGCTTCGACTATGGGTATATCGATACTGGTTATCGTATTAGGATTGACGGTTACCTTGAAATTATCATGCGCAGGTTGGAGTTGGGGATTGTCGAGGCTATTTGGGTCGATCTGAATAATATATTCATCATAGGGCCTCAGGCCATCGTAATAATATGCTTTATTTCTGCCATTGGCGACTCCGTTGAGGCCTTCAACTCGAGCGTGTAATTCAGGCAATACCTGTTCACTACTGTCGAGCGCCCCATTATAATTCTGATCGAGGAAGGGTTTAATGACGGCGGATCCAAAGCCCACTCCGTTCTTGCGGTCAAATCGGAATTTCTTCATATCCTGATCAAATTTTATAGAGCCTCTTTGCATTTGAGTGAAAGCTGTCTGGCCGGAAAAATCATAATATTTGGATGAAAATTCGGCGAAATCCTCGAATATATTAAAGGTTACCATCAGGAAATTAGACTTAGTCAACATATTTCGCTCATAGGATAATGAAACCTGCCCCAGTTTGAAAACTCTTTTACTCAGATATACTCCCAACGCCGAGAAGGAATTTCTGCTATGGTCGAAAGTTGCGCGGAATTGAGGCTTTACCCATCTTACGAAAGATGTGGATAGAAAAAGCTGGCTACTCAGATCGTGATCAGTTTTCGTCGAGGATTTACTGATCTTCAGCGATCCGATATAATTAATATGAAATTTATAAATGGAACCATTTAAGCCGTAATTCATATTGAAATATGTATAATAGGGGTATTTGTCCATTGAGAAATGATACCGCAGGCCAATTCGTTTTCCCTTTATTGCAAGGGGCGATGATACCGAAAAAAGGAAATTGCTTAATTGGCCAATTCTATTCCGGGACTTGTTTTCATAAAATTTGGTGAAGCTGGAATTTATGCCGATAAACGACGGCTGACTAAAATTGCCGCCCAATTGAATGGAATTTCCGGGAGAGACGGAACTATTGAAGATTAGATTCCCAATCGGTCTATAGGCGGTTTCAAATGCAAGTAGAGGAGTTTCACCCGTTCCCGAACCCAGCGGCATATCAACATTCAAACCTCCGGTTAAATTCTCTAAGATTCCGTATTGGGTCAATGATTGAAGATAAATTTCCTGTCTATTATGATCCTCGCCAAGCCCTGCCGCAAAAGTATATTCGAGATTTCTCTTCGGAATCAGATTAAATGGGACCGACAGGAACCTCTCCTCGGTTTGAATCTCTCCATTTGGACCATACATTTTGAGCAATACTCTCGAAGAACCATAAAGGATATCGGTCAGGAAATTGTAATCGCCATTTTGGTCAGCATAAGTGAAATCTGCAAGGCGGTCGTTAACATATAATTCTACCTCCCATCCCTCGCCAAGATGTCCCGAGAGGTTGACAGTTTGGAAATATCGACGTTGAGCTTGCGGCTTGTTTGTCAGTAGGTACCCTTTAAGGGAGCGCCCTAATTGCCCGGGAGTATAGACTTGGCCCAACTCGGCCTGCGTGATCACTTTGCTGTTGTCAAAATAATAATGCCATCGATATCGAAGCTGTTCACTGCTGATCCCTTTCCTGCTGTTTCCCTCGCCCTGCAGACTCAAATCCCCGCCGAGCGCCATCCCGCCGATATTCAGACTCCCATACTGTCCCCCGGCGCCGACCGGGCTGGCAGAGAAAATCCAATCAGCGACTCCACCCTTGAGGAGAGTTCTTTCAAAAGGAATTTCGGCCATATCTTTTTTGGCCGCGGCGTCATCAAGCAGGTTCTGATGGGCGATCTTTCTGGCCAACTGCTGATATGCCGGGAAATCTCTGTTAAGGGGAAGATAGACGCTCAGTGTCGAGAAATTAAAAAATAATTGCAGGTTAAAAAGGGAGTCAAAGAGTTCCGGCTTCAAATATAATTCAGTTGCGCCGGTATAAAGGTCGGCGCTATTCAATTTGATGGTTCTTTTGCCGCATTTTGCCTTAAGTTTCTGCAGGTCAATCTCAAATTTGTTGTCCTCGCCGAGGAATTGACCCGAGAGCATTCTCTTATTGAAATCAGCCTTTACATTAATATCAAGAATAGAAAATATCTCTATTATGGGGAAATAGACCTCATTATTGCGATAGACGGCGGATATATCTTTTTGCACAAGGCGGGGGACTTCAAAGCGAATGACAATCTCCTCCGCCGGTTGACCCAGGGCGAGACAGAATGATGTAAGCGATAGAAGCAAAACAGGGATAATTATCGGCCAGAGATATTTTTTCAGCTTGGCGCGCAACATGCAAAAAGCCTTTTCCATGGCATCTTTTCGGTACATAAAATGGAATCAATTAATCAATGTCGAATATTCGATACTGTTTCCTTTAATTATGTCTTCAGGCGCAATATCGGTGCGTCCTGAGGTGTTAATTGAAATTTCTATTTTATATGGTTTTCTTGAATCCTGTTCTCTGACAGGGAGTTTTATTCTTCTGGTTAATTCGCGGTAAACGGCCAAATCGATTTTATCGCTTGAAATGACCGCGCCGTCTGCTGAAACAAGCTGACATTTGAGCGTCCCCACATAAGAGACATTCCCCCGATTGGCCATATCAATGGTAGTCTGCACCATTGAATCGACTAATTTGGCATCAGTCTTGAGAACTTCGAGTTTAGAGATAAGCGTTCCGGTTCTATATTTCAGCATGATGACGGTCTGCATTATCATATTCAGCTTGGTGGTTATTTTGCCGGAATCGGATGGAGACGGAATAGAAACCTCTCCCTCCTGCGACCGGACGACGATTCTTGCCCAATATTCGCCATCAGCCAGCCCCGGGGGAGGATTGGCGCGAAATCTTACGACCTGACTTGCGCTGGGAGACAAAACAAATCTTTCCGGAAATGCTTTCACCCAGCTAATTGCGGAACGAGGATCGGTGACTCCGGTGTCCTGAAGCTGAATCTGAATATTACCCGTACTGTCCGAGATCGGCAAGCCGAAATTGATAGCGATAGATATTTCCTTCGGCCTTTCAGAGGGATTCTGGATCGTTATCCGTCCGGTTCTGTCTTTCTCATTGAGGACGACGACAGTCGGGGCGACCATGACACCGGCGAATGATCGGCCAGCCAGCGTCAAAACGAGAATCAAAAATACAAGAAATCCCCGCTTGGTTATTATTGAGTGAAGTTTGGAATGAGGTTGGTTACTATCCATAGTAATCTGATCCTATTGCGAATTTGGTTTGCCTTATGGGATTCCCGTTGTGCGAATCCCACAAGGCAAAAATATCAGAGCTGTAATCGCGATGTCAAATCAATAATTTCTCTCTTTTCTCAGTTACCCGTATAAGCCACAGTCAGGATGATATCAGAGGTATAGGCGCTGGCCTCTTGATCAACCGTCGGAAAAACGGTACCTCCCAGGAAAATCTGCAAGATATTACCGGCGCCGCCAAGAGCAGTATTGGGGAGATTGTGGGGGTCAACATCAGCAATGGCGCCCAAGCCATGTGCTGCCGGAGTTCCAGCCGCTGTAGTGTCAATATCGGCGTCAGTAATGTCAAATGAAATAGCCAGACGATCGGTGTTGGTAGAGTTCCAGAGGTAATCAGGAAGCTGAAAATACATGGCAATTTCTGAACCACCTTCACCGGTAACCTGGAATACGCCGGCGTCGGCAATGAGAATTTTACTGGCGTCATGCGGCACACCCTGATAGACATCGCCAAAGACGAGATCGTGGGTAGCCGTGACCGTCAAGACTGCCAGTACGTTGGCCGTCGCTTGGCCAATGGCGATATCCTGAGCATAGACAGATGCTGAACCGGCAAATAATGCGAATATTATCAGTATGACAGCAAAGTGAGCAAGATGCTTGGACCAAGAATTAAACATGGTCGCCTCCTTTAATAATGTTCAATCCGCGATATTTAATTTTTTAGTTCGTTCTTATAAGGAATAATCGACAGCTGAATTAATAACTTGAGAGCTTCAGCAAAGAAATATGCAGGGCCTGATTCTTAATGTAAAATACTGGTCCGTCCCAGGGGAGTGTAGAAAAACCCATCTTGTCCGGCATAAGGCCGGATTTGCAACCCGTCAAAAGCCGGATTTGCAACTATGGCATGGTGGCGTATTCGTGTTCATCACAACACTATTA
>CAZCFT010000133.1:0-5603 GCA_964498015.1 uncultured Ignavibacteriaceae bacterium | reverse complement strand
ATTGATCGACATGAAGGCGGCTTCGAAAGAGAAGAAACCGGAAGAACCTTCAAGCGGATTTTAGAGCAGAAATAAATATTGTAGGGGCGTATTGCAATACGCCCTTACTTTATAGTGCGCGGTTCGCCGTGGAGAATCCCCCTGTGCCGCGAATAATGATTGTAGTGGCGTCTCGCGAGACGCCACTACTTTTTTAATGCACAAAGTCTGATTTATCATCGAAATGGTGGTGATTTTTGGGGTGGGTGGGGGTGGGGTAATCAGCCGCTATTTAAAATCCCACCCGTTGGGTGGGTTACCAGTTCGTAATTAAAATGTCCGGGGCAATTCGGCCTCTAAAGTTTTTGCATTTCCCTCCGATTCTATTTTCACGAATAGACGAGACACTGCTAATTCAAAGGGAGATAATATATGCCGACTTCAACATGTCAGACATGCGCAAGAGCGATGAGAGACAAATCTGATTTCCCGCGTGGGAATTTCTCCAGCCTGTTTTGTGCGGACTGTGTCGATGAAAAAGGGCAGGTGAGGCCGAAGTCCGAAATCCGACAGCAGATGATTCGATATCGGGTGGAGAAGACGGGATTGACCCTGGAAGAAGCGACCGAAGCGGTGGATAATCTGATGCAGAGATTGCCGGCCTGGAAAGCCGCTAAGGTTAGGGTTTAAGCGGCAAATGTAGAGCCCGATATTGTTCCTGCCATAGTAAACACGGCACGAGCCGCTACAATTATCCATCGGAGGCTCGTTCCCTACAAATCTTCGGATGCAAGGAATTGTCGAAACCCCTTCATTTTCCCGCAAGAGCGGGAAGATGAAAGCGGATTTCGACCTTGCTCATATTCATCGAGCGTCCCAATCCGTCATCCCGTGCTTGACACGGGACCCAGAAATCAGTAACTGATTTGCACTTAGCAACCACTCTCTTGGTTCCCGATCAAGTTGGGAATGACGCCGGGGTGTACTGCAGTGATCATGAGTGAACTGATGCGCCTTGACATGCAACTTTTTCAGCAAGCCCTTTGATCTTGGAACTTTCTGCCTCACCTGATGTTACATTAAAAAAAGGATAAATCGCTTGTTATTTGGAGCGTATATAATATATTAAATTTAGATAATATAAGTTTTCCTGCTCAAGTTTTGAGCAGATTGTCGATATAATTAAATTAGGAGGAGAGATTGAATACTCTTCTAATGTTTTTTATGGGTGGCGGGTCGGGCGGCGCCGGGCAGGGCGGCGGAAGCCTGCTTGCCACTTATGGAATCTTTATTCCCATAGTTGTAGTCGCTTTGATATTCTTTAGATATTATATAAGACATCGAATAAAACCGATGAATAATTTATTGATTGCGTCCATAATTACTTTAGCATCATCAATCATAGCATTTATTTGGGGTTATGCCTACATGGATATTCACAAGATGGACGGTCTGGCCGATGCCTTCGGTCATGGCGATTCAGTCTATATTGCAGCAAAGTATCTTGAGCTCGGCGGAGCCATTGCATTTCTTGTGGGGATTGGATTATTGATTGGCGGATTGGTGAGGAATGGCGATAAATCCTCAAGCAATCAAAAAATGAAGAGGCCAGAAGACATTGATATCAAGAAATATTGTTCCAATTGCGGAGTGTTATTGCAGCAAGGTATTGTGTATTGTTCATCTTGTGGTGCCAGAGTAGCAGGTGAATAGGAAACCTGTGTGGCTAATAATAAGCATTTTATGGATTTGGTGATGGCGGGGTGAAATGGCCATTTACGGCAGGTTACTGTATACTGGCATTTCTGTCTCTTCTGATATTAACGTCTTTCTCCGGTCTTATGTCTTCTATTGCACATGACACGGATGAAGAGTTATTGGAATGAAATGCTGCATGGGAACCTTTTGTCCTGTCTTAGGTTACATCAATAAAGGATAAATTGCTTGATATTTAGTGCGTATATAATATATTAAATTTAGATAATATAAGTTTTCCTGCTCAAGTTTTGAGCAGATTGTCGATATAATTAAATTAGGAGGAGAGATTGAATACTCTTCTAATGTTTTTTATGGGTGGCGGGACGGGCGGCGCCGAACAGGGAGGCGGAAGCCTTCTGGCCACTTGGGGAATGCTGATCCCGCTGTTTCTGATAATGTATTTGCTTCTTATCAGACCCCAGAGGAAAAGGCAGAAAGAACACGATAAACTGCTCAAGGAGTTGAAAAAAGGCGATCGAGTCGTTACCAGCAGTGGAATGTTTGGAACGGTTTTCGCCATCAACGAAGAGAAAAATATCGTGGTACTAAGGTTGACCGAAGAGGTCAAGGTCGAAATTTTGAAGTCCGCGATTGCGGCGCGCGTGGAAAGTTGAGTTAAGGAGTTTTTGTGGCAGAAAGACCGATCGTTCTATATGGCGACCCGGTTCTGCGGGAAAAGGCTCAACCGGTCGAGGAAGTTGACCGGGAGATAAAAGATTTGGCGGCCGAAATGATCGCCACCCTAAAAAAAGCCAAGGGGCTTGGTCTGGCGGCGCCACAGGTTGGCGTTCCCAAAAGAATTTTTTTGATAGATTTATCCGCTATCGAATTGACCGAGTCTATGCGGGTTTTCATTAACCCAAAAATTTTGGAAACCTCGGGTGAGGTCTTGATGGAAGAAGGTTGCTTATCGTTTCCGGGCATATATCAAAAAATTGTCCGCCCGGAGATTGTCAGGATTCAAGCAACCGATGCCGATGGGAAAAAATTCACCATGCGGGCTGATGGAATGCTCGCCAGGGCGATCCTTCATGAATATGACCATCTCGAGGGAAAACTTTTTATCGATTATTTTTCGCCTATATCCCGTGCTTTGCTGAGCGGCAAGCTCAAGAGACTGGCGACCGCCTCGTTATAGAAGTATCAGTCTCTGCCACAAATCGTATTTGATGAAACTTGTGTTTATGGGTACGCCTGAATTTGCCCGGCGGCCGCTGGAGTATTTGTACAGAAACACCGGCCATGAGATTCTGGCGGTGGTGACCGGGCCGGATAAGCGTTCCGGTCGTGGGCAGAAAATTGTCTCAACCGAGGTAAAAGCGGCGGCGGAGAAGCTTGGCCTTCAGATTTTCACGCCCGAATCGCTGAAGGATTCTGAATTTATTGAAAAGACGAGAAATATCGGGGCGGATATTTTTGTCGTGGTGGCATTCAGAATTCTTCCGGAAACAATCTATACCATTCCTCCGCATGGCTCAATGAATCTCCACGGGTCATTGCTTCCCAAATATCGAGGGGCGGCCCCGATAAATTGGGCGCTGATTAACGGGGAGACCGAAACCGGTTTATCGACATTTCTTCTCAAAAAAGCAGTGGATACGGGGGATCTTATCTATCAGGAAAAAATCAATATCAAGCCCGATGAAACCTTCGACGAGCTCTATATCCGGATGTCCGAAATGGCCGGCCCGGTTATCGAGAAGACTCTTGATATGATAGAATCCGGCAAAGTATCACCCATTTCACAGGATAATTCTCTGGCGACCCCGGCGCCAAAATTATCGCCATTTGATTGTCTGATTGATTGGGGATTTCCGCCGGAGAATCTGGTCAATTTTATCCGAGGATTGTCATCGACGCCCGGCGCCTATTCGACTTTCCGAGGGAAAAAAATAAAAATTCTGAAGGCACAAAAGCATTCAGATTCAAATATTCAAAAATCCGGACCGGGACGGATTATTAGAGATAAAAATAGATTTATTGTTGAAGTCGCAGGCGGCGCTGTTGAAATTCTGGAATTAGTCCCCGAAGGGAAATCAAAAATGACCGGAGCGGAATTTGTCCGCGGGTACCGTCCTGACGATAATGATATTATGGGGGCAAAATCAAAAGAGGAATCAATTCGCAAATGAAAAAGGATATACTGATAAATTCGTCCGAATATGAAACCAGAGTTGCGATTCTTGAAGATGACCGGCTGGTGGAATTGTATGTGGAACGTTCGCAAATGGAAAGACTGGTCGGGAACATCTACAAAGGGAAAATCAAGACAGTGCTTCCGGGAATGCAGGCCGCTTTCATAGATATTGGAAATGAAAAAGCCGCCTTCCTGCACGCGTCGGATATCGGAGAACCGACCGGTGATGACCGTGTAGCAGATGAATCAGAGTATGAAGATGATGAGGAACCGACAACCGAAATAGTTAGAAAAAGACGCCGCGCCGGAATCGAAACGGTTCTCAAAGAAGGACAGGATATTCTGGTGCAGGTCATAAAAGAACCGATATCGACCAAAGGGCCGCGGGTGGCTACCGATGTTTCAATACCCGGCCGCTATCTGGTCTTGGTACCGGACGATGACCATATCAGGGTCTCCAAAAGAATATCAAACTGGGGCGAGAAAAGACGGCTGAGGAAAACTATCGGCCCCCTGCGACCGGAAGGGTTTGGCCTTATCGCCCGCACTGAAGCGGAAGGGAAAGAGGAGAAGGATTTTCAGGCTGATGTCAAGAGACTGCTGAAACTTTGGGCGCGGCTCAAGCGGCGGTCTGAATTGATGAAATCTCCCGTTCTTATCCATAAAGAGAGCGAGATGATCACTTCTATAATCAGGGATGTTTTTACCGATGACGTCAGCCGTCTTCTGGTTGACACCCGGGCCGATTATCGGACTATTATGGCCTATGTTCGGCAGGTGATGCCGCATTTGAAAAAAAGAGTGGAGCTTTATAAGGGCTCTACCCCACTTTTTGATCAGTATAAAATTGAACCTGAAATCGACAAAATGCTCGACCGGAAGGTATGGATTAAAAAGGGGTCTTATCTGGTTATTGACCAGACGGAGGCGATGGTCACTATCGATGTCAATACCGGACGATTTGTCGGCAAGGGGGATCAAGAGTCGACCATTTTTAGGACCAACATTGAAGCGGCCAAGGAAATCGCCCGCCAGATTCGACTGCGCGATACCGCCGGATTGATAGTATGCGATTTTATTGATATGTATAGCAGAGAAAACAGAAGAAGACTTTTTGAGGAATTCAAGAACGGATTTCGCAATGACCGCGCCAAGAGAGCCATAAATCCGGTCAATGAATTCGGTCTGATAGAAATGACACGGGAAAGAATCCGGCCATCGTTGATATACACATTCTCGGAGCCGTGCCCGCATTGTCACGGTTTCGGGCGGATACTCTCTCGCGATACGGTTGCCACCAAAATTGAACGATGGTTTCTTCGGGCAAAAGCTGATGGGAAGTTCAATAGGTACAATCTGGCGTTGAATCCGCTTCTGGCCGACACCATGATAAGCAATGGCGCTAACCGGATTAATAAGATTATGAAAATGTTCGGATTCAGAATAAATCTTGTCCGCGATACGACTATTCCGATGCAAGAGTTCAAGGTTTTCGATCGTGAAGAAAACAGCGACCTGACGGAGATTTATAAGGGGTAAGCGGACGAAAATAGGGGTCAAAAAGGGGGACTTGTGCGGAGAGCCGGGGTTGCTACTGACACCTAAACGAAGCCACTTCGTGGCGTGTAACTGTATACCTATCAGCCGATTACGGAAAATGGGTTCGTTTTTTGAATTTTTATTTTTGGGCATTATTTGACGTAAGTTTATGCAGAACATATTCTTACTC
>CAZCFT010000132.1:0-5631 GCA_964498015.1 uncultured Ignavibacteriaceae bacterium | reverse complement strand
AATCGTCAAAATAATCCATAAACCTGACCTGGGAAGTCGAAGTATATGAAATCCAACGATCATTAATTCCCACACCCGCCGACAGGCCGAATAAAGTCAAATTAAGGAAGAGTATCGTCAGAATGATTTTCTTCATCATCTTCCAAATTTGTGTTTGGCCCATACGACGATTATAATAAGCATAATTCCGGCGGTAATCAATAAGGAGAACTTGCCGACCACAGGTCCGCTTTTTGTATATATCGTATATTCATCAAGCGGCGCAATATCGCCAGTCACTATTTTCTGAGTGAATAATCCGGCCCGCGCTATTTCTCGGCCATAGGGATCGATCAGGGCAGAGATACCGCTGTTGGCACACCGGGCAATCCAGACACGATTCTCGACCGCCCGGAAGACGGCAATCCGCATATGCTGGAACGGCCCGGGTGATCGCCCGAACCAAGTATCGTTGGTGATATTCACAAGGAAATCGGCGCCTTTAAGCAGGCATTCGCGGATATATTCCGGAAATGCGGATTCAAAACAAATCAGGACCGAATACTTGATACTATCGGCCTCAAAAACAACGGCCGTGTCACCCGGATAAAAGTCCGACCACCATTCTACTTTATGAGTTTTTATCAGAGTTAAATAGTTGGATAGGAATTCGCGCGTCAAAAATGGAAAATAATCCTGATATGGCACATGCTCCGAAAATGGCACCAATTTGACTTTGTTATATGCGAGGCTCATCTCTCCGTTTGGGGTAAATTGAAAGGCGGAATTAAACGACCTTTCTTCCCCATGGGAGGGTCCCATTTCAAGGGCGCCAATAAGATTAAAAGCTCCGCTTCGAGCGGTCGTTTTAGCCAATATATTTCGGTACTTGGGTTCTAACCGCGGATAGCAGGGAGCGGCGGTTTCCGGCCAAATAACCAGCTTCGGATTGTCATTCGATGCCACCTGAGCCAGGGAATCATAGAGGACAAAATTGGAATCCCTGGTGTCGTTCGACCATTTGGTTTCAAGGTCAACATTTCCCTGCAAGAGAGAAACACGGTAATTCCCCTTTTCGGCTAATGGAGGAAAAACCACCCATCCGTAAGCATAGGTCGCCACGATAATGGCAAGGAAAGCGAGCGCTGAGCTTACTCTTGTTTCGAATCGATTCGATTTTTTCAGTGTCTGCCAAACCAGCAAGTTTAACATGATAAGAATAAATGACAGTCCATAAGAACCAATCACCGAAATAATCTGAATGAATGTCAAATAATAACCTTGACTGTACGATAAATCGGTCCACGGGAAGGCAAATTCGCCGAGGCTACGGAAATATTCCATCCCCACCCAGAGAATCGGCAGAGAAATCAAGCCTAATACTTTTTTCCAGCGATATATTTTGGCATAAGCAGTCAATATTATCGCCGGATACAATGCCAGAACAAACACGGCCGCGACTGCGCCCGGCGGCGTTACAATTGCAACCCAGTAAAGCAAGAAGATATTAGACATCAAAGAGTAGAAATACGCGGCCTTGAATAGGGCCTTCCCGTGCATCTCGGATAAAAGCGCTATCGGCCGCGCCAGGGCGAACCAGGCCAAAAATCCAAAGGGAATTGGAAGATATGCCAGGGCAAGAACAAAGGCCCAGAAAGTTAACTCCGCCCGACGCAATCTTAGCGATACATCATCAGGCCAGAGAAATCTCTTGCTACTTATATATAGAGATTTCACCCGGAATCAGCAGAGAATGGCCGGTCATCTCCGCCGGCTGGTTTATGTTGAGACATTGCAAAATCGTCGGGGCCACGTCAGCCAAAACGCCACCTTGCCTTAGATGGACCTTTCCGTTGCGTCCGGAACTATCGAAAAATACGAACGGAACCGGGTTAGTCGTATGCGCCGTATGAGGGCCGTCAGTCTCCGGGTCATACATCTGTTCGGCATTGCCGTGGTCAGCCGTGATAATCGCCTGTCCTTTGACTTCTTCCACCGCCGCAATGACACGCCCCACTCCCGTATCGACGGCCTCCACCGCTCTTATTGCCGCTTCAAGAATCCCGGTATGCCCCACCATATCGCAATTGGCAAAATTCAAGACGACAACATCATATTTCTTGGACAAAATTCTTGTAACGGCCTCGTCGGCGACTTCGACAGACGACATTTCCGGCTTGAGATCATAAGTGGCAATTTTGGGTGATTGTATCATCGCCCGGTCCTCATTCTCGAATGGCTCCTCAACACCGCCGTTGAAGAAATAGGTGACATGGGCATATTTTTCCGTCTCGGCCATGCGCATTTGTTTTAATCCGGCACGAGAAATCACTTCGCCAAAAATATTTGTCAAATGCACCGACGGATAAGCGACATGAGCCTCTTTAAGCTCGGCATCGTAATTGGTCAGGGTAATCAGATGAATGCGGGGATTATCCGGATGCGGGAAACCCTCATACTGCCGCCCCGCAAACAGATATGATAATTGTCTTACCCGATCGGCGCGGAAGTTGAAAAACAGGGCGACATCATTATGCCTGATCTTCCCCTCATTTTCATCCCCAAGCTTAATCACTGCCGGCAGAATAAATTCGTCGGTGATGTCATTCTTATATGAATTTTCTATGGCTCCTAAGGGGTCAACGCTCGGAGCTCCTATCTTGTGAACTATCGCCTGATATGCTTTCTCTGTCCTCTCCCATCTTTTGTCTCTATCCATCCCATAGTACCGCCCCATCACGGTGGCTATTTTCCCGAGGCCTATTTTTCGGAAATATTCAATCATCGCTTTTAGATAGCCGACGCCTGATCTCGGGGAAGTATCCCGTCCATCCATGAAGGCGTGAAGATATAGCTTTTTCACGCCATTATTCTTGGCCATGATTACAAGGGCTTTGAGATGTTCCATTGAGGAATGAACACAGCCATCAGAGACGAGCCCAAGCAGATGTACCGCAGAATTATTACGGCCGGCCGTTATCATCCCATCAAGGAGCGCCCGATTGGCGAAAAAATCCCCATCGGCAATTGATTTATCAATTCGCGTGACATCCTGATAAACAATCCGACCTGCCCCAAAATTGAGATGCCCCACTTCGGAATTCCCCATCTGCCCTTTCGGCAAACCGACCGCCAGACCGGAACCCTCAATAGGTATATTGGGACAGTTTTTGAAGAGCTTTACTAAATTTGGTTTTCTTGCCTGACTGATAGCATTATAGTAACTCTGCCCGCGAAGCCCGAAACCGTCGAGAATACATAGCAGAAACATTGTCAATCCTTAATTTCCACTTCTTTTTTGCCCCTCGCCATCTTACCTATAATATACGCCCTCTCTCCCATTCCTTCTAATGTTCGCATGGTCCCTGAGACTATATCTTTTGAAACGACGACCATATATCCTATCCCCATGTTGAAAGCAGGGTACATATCATCATCGGCGATATGTCCGGTCTGCTGGATAAACCCAAAAATGGGGGGTACCGGCCATTTCCCTTTTTGAATTACTGCTTTTATACTATCGGGAAGAATTCTAATAAGATTTCCGGCGATTCCCCCGCCGGTAATATGCGCCATCCCTTTAATTTCGAATTTTTCCAATACCATCATTATGGGTCTTACATATGACCGATGAACTGCAAGCAGGGCATCGGCGATTTTGGCGTTCAATGTCTCTATATAGCTATCATGTTTAAGACCGCCTACTTCAAATATCGCCTTCCGCGCCAGAGAATAGCCATTGGTATGCAGGCCGTCAGAGCCAAGACCGATAATGATGTCACCTTCACTGATTTTAGCGCCATTGATGATTCGGCTCTGGTCAACAATTCCAACAATAAACCCGGCCAGATCATATTCTTCGGGGGCGTACATATCGGGGAGTTCGGCAGTTTCGCCTCCAATAAGCGCCATACCGGCATTTTTGCACCCGACCGATAGTCCCTTGATGATCTCTGCAATAATTTCCGGTTTTAGTTTCCCCGTCCCAATATAATCCAAGAAAAATAAGGGTTTGGCGCCATGCACCAAGATATCATTAACGCAGTGGTTAACCAGATCCTCGCCGACAGTATTATGGCGTCCAGTCATCACCGCCACTTTCAGCTTTGTGCCGACGCCATCAGCCGATGAAATCAAAACAGGATTCTTTAATCCTCTCAGGTCGGGTCTGAAGAATCCGCCGAAGGAGCCAATTTCAGAGAGGACCGAATCGTTGAAAGTCCCTCTGGCCAGAGTCTTGATTTTCTCTTTGGCCCGATCAGCCGCTGATATATCAACTCCGGCGGCGGCATAGTCTAACTTCTTCTCTTTCATAGCAATCAGAACAGAAACTAATATGCTTACCATATAATGTCAAGCCAATAAGCCGCTTGGATTAAATCCAGATTCGACTATATTGCATTATGCTGTTGACCATCCTCATGCCCCTCTTTAATGAGGAAAAAACCGCCGCCAAAATTATCGGACAGACGCTCAAGCTCCCAATTGAACTTGAGTTGATAATTATAAATAACGGTTCAAATGATTCGACGGCTCAGATAATCCGCCAATTTAAAAGCCAGCCCAATACTAAAATAATTAACAGAGAGAAAAATATCGGTAAGGGTGACGCTATTGTCGCCGGGTTGCAGTACGCTCGCGGCAAATATACTGTCATTCAAGATGGCGATCTTGAATATGATCCGGCTGATATAGTTAAGATGGTCGAAATGGCGGAGAAGAATAAAGCCCTCGCTGTTTTTGGCTCCAGAATCTTGAATCCGCAAGCGGGGATCTCTTATCAACGGTACCTATGGGGCGGAAAGCTCCTTACTTACTTGGCCAACTTTCTCTACGGAGTAGATATCACCGACGAATCAACCTGTTACAAAATGGTGCGTACCGATGTCATGAAATCATTCAATCTTGAATGCAAGAGATTCGAGTTCTGTCCCGAATTGGTCGCCAAGCTGGGCCGGAATAAAATAAAGATATTCGAAATTCCGATTTTTTATAAGCCGCGAAGCTTTATTGACGGGAAGAAGATCCGCTGGATAGACGGCGCCGAGGCTATCTGG
This sequence comes from uncultured Ignavibacteriaceae bacterium, assembly GCA_964498015.1. Taxonomy (GTDB): domain Bacteria; phylum Zixibacteria; class MSB-5A5; order GN15; family PGXB01; genus CAWEZN01. The sequence goes on along the minus strand of CAZCFT010000132.1, from coordinate 595 downwards.
ACATTATTTAAGTATCGCTTCAAGCCAATCTCCGGATTTTCTGTTGATAAGAAATAGCGCACAAATAGCCAGTGAAAAAATCGTAACCATCAAGCCAAGACAAAAATAGGGCGTCCGATAATAGAGGGCGATCTTTCTGTTGTTAAGCTCAAATTTAGTAGCTACAAGACCATTGTTCTCGAATAATTGGCGGCCATCATCCGCGTGCCATCCCTCATCGTACCCGATCTCGAAAATTATAGCGCCCGCTTTTGACGGGGCGATATCGTATTCCACTCGATTCGGAGTGTAATTCCTTTTCAAAACATCAAGTTTTCCCTCGGGAAGATATTCCAGTAAGACATTATTCAGAGGCGTTATCAGCCCGCGGCTTTCTTTATATCCGGAAAGCCACGGTGCAACCAGTGAACCGTGGTTTTTCAGAAATTGATTGTAGATATTATCTTTGCGCCCAATCTCCTGACTGAAATTCTCGCCAAATTTTACCTTTTCCGGCTGTTTGAGCCCGATGGTCTGGAAACTGGGAAGATTTACGAAAAAGTTAGTCAAAAGAATAATGCCCACAAGACCGGCGGCAAGAGGCTTTGACATTCTT
>CAZCFT010000131.1:0-5678 GCA_964498015.1 uncultured Ignavibacteriaceae bacterium | reverse complement strand
GGCTGGGTTCTGATCCGCCGCAGGCGGAGAAAAACCCGACATCTCCATCACCTGTTATTAAAAAGGGAAGCCGTCGAGCCGGCAAATCCGGGCCGTTCTACCATGCTCATTTCACTATTCTCAACAGCAAGCAGACTTTCACGGGGAATTCGATCGGGCTGGCTTTCGCCTTGATAACATATACCCAGCTTCTCAAACCGGAAATCATGCGGCAGGAGCGGTTTTTGCCCTCCGATGTCGCATTCACAGGTGGGGTAGATCAAAATGGCCGATTGACTACGGTCAACGAGGATACACTCAGACTCAAGATCGAGCGGGCGTTCTTTTCGCCGATGAAATTTGTGGTGGCGCCGAGCGGTAATTTTGCCTCTGCTAAGGGTTTTATTGAGGAATTCCGCCGCAAATACCCTCGTCGGAATCTGCGGCTGATTTCGGCGGAAAGCCTGAATGAGATTTTTGAGGACCGCAATGTAATCCGCTCGGAGCGAGTCTGCGCCGGACGATACATCGCCCGCAAAGCCTCCCGCTACACACGTTCTGCCAAAATCCAAATCCCGATATTGCTGGCCTTGCTTTATACCGCGGTTTGCCTGATATACCCAAAGGCGTGGTGGGGGTTTGACGAAAATCCGGCTTATTATAGTAAAGACCTGGAAGGCGTTAATATATTTAATTCGGCAGGTGATTTACTATGGAGCAAAACATTTAATTGTAGCTTGGACACCGCCACAACACTACCGGACATCGGCGATTTAGATGGCGATGGTCAATCCGAGGTTGCCATTATGCCGGGGAGTATGACTGAAGATTGTCCCATTATGAATCGAGTATTTGTCTATTCAAGCAAGGGCGAGCTTCTCTTTGAGCGAATCTGTACCATTCAGGGAAAATATCCGGGTGATGATTCAACAAACTTACGATTTACTCCTAATTCAATTGGCATTATTGATACAGGAAATGGGGGGATCATTGTGACTACAATCACGCGTTCCGAGCCCGCTAGAACACATATCAGATTCTGGTCAAGTAGGGGAGATTCCCTAGGCTATTATATCAATTCAGGGTTTGCATCCTTTAGACTTGACTGCGACTTTAGCGGCGATGGCAGAAAGGATATTTTTTTCAGCGGATATAACAATCGTATTGATTCAAAACCTTCATGTCTTTTCGTGCTTACCTTGATAAAAGCCTATGGTGTTTCACCACCCTATTCAAGATCTGATTATGATCTTAGTCGGGTAGTGCGCGGCAATCAAATCGCTTATCTCTTTTTCCCACCAACAGATATGCTTCTGCTATCAGGCAGACCATTTAGCGGGATAGTCCGATTGGAAATCGAGGGAAAAAACCATTTAAGAATTGATGTAAACGAGTGGTATTCGCCAGAACCATGTGGGCTCCGCTACTTCATAAATGAGAAAATGCGAGTTGAAAATGTCACCGCGGATGATCATTATAAGCTACAGCGCAATAAACAGATAGAGAATGGTCGGATAAAGGCACTGGGGACATGGGATGATTATCTAATCGAACTCCGTGATGCGGTCACCTATTGGACTGACTCTGGATGGGTTACTGAGGGGCAATTGCGGGCTGCTGAAGGTAAATAGAGTTAATAATTTATTGTAAACGCTCACTTTCTTTTCAAATAAGCGGTCTGAATTTTCTACAAAATTGGAGTTTGGGGTCTATTGTATTAGAAAAGGCCCCAATCTAAAGCGCATGACGTAAAATTGCGTTGGGATGCAGGGTCAGCACCATTTAATAACTGGAGGAGAATATGAGCAAAACACCAACAGTCACAATCGGCGCAGCACTTGCATTTGTCGCATGCTTGCTGATGCTTGATGTGCCCTGTGCTCTCGCACAAGCGAATACTTATCAGTGTGAAGGGGTATTTCGCGCTGGCTATGAATGCACAAAAGCGGTTGACGGAGATACGGCCACTTCAGCAGTCCCAGATGCATATGGAGATTCTGTTGCTATTATAGAGCAGTACGTCATCCCGCCTGGGGCCAGCGCCGCAAAATGGCGATTCAGAGTGCTGAGAAACAATCCATATATAACTGTCAAGGCCTTCTATTGGGATTACAGTGGAGAAACATGGGAATCGCTTTATGTAGCACCAGTATCCCCTAATTATGTTACTTATATGGTGGATATTCCCGCCCCTGCTTTACTCACCTCACCCTTGAAGACCAAAATGCAAGTAAAGAATGCTTATGGTATGTCTGGCGAATACTTCGAGGGTGCAATCGACTGGATAGGTCCAACTTATGAATGTGAGGGGGCGTTTCGCCCCGGAAACGAATGCGATAAAGCGGTAGACGGCGACACTACAGATAATAATTATGCCTGTCCGAATCTATATGGTGACTCCGTCGCTATAATTGAAAATCACGCAATTCCACCTGGCGTATGTGCGGCGAAATGGCATATTCGAGTATTGAGGAATAATCCTCAGATAGAAATAAGAGCCTCATATTGGGATTATGTGACAAGCATGTGGAAAGAATTTTTTAATGCCCCTTATGATTCTCTCGCTTGGCCCACGTATGTGCTCGACATTCCTGACAGCGCCCTACTTACTTCTCCACTAAAAACAAAGATGCATGTGAGAAACGCAACTTCCCCAATGCAATCAGGTACGTATAATGAAGGAGTTATTGACTGGATCCCTTGCCCTATTCTCGACACCCTCTACATCCCGCCGGTGGCGTTTGCGCCCGGGGAAGCGATCAAGGTACCGGTTAAGGTCAAATGCGTGACTTCCACTGTAATGGGAAATGGAACATTCGAATGGGATAACGCCGATTTTGTTCTCGATAGTCTTAGTTCTATTGGCACAGCCTGCCAGAGCTGGTCAAAGGAAGATACTATTGATAATACAAACAGAACAATATTTTTCGGGTTATTCGATACAGCCGGCGATTCTCTTAGAAATGGTTGGGACACAACCATAGCTTATTTATTCTTCAGATATATAGGCACTGATGCCCTTCCGTGCTATTCAACAACGATGCTTAATATTGATACCGCGAACTCAAGTGATCCGGTGAAAAGACTGTTTTTCGCTGATAACTCTAACCCGCCGGTTGAATTTGTGCCCGTCGTTAATTTCAATACGATATCAATATCAATGGTTGGCTATGGCCCCGGCGATGTCAACAATTCCGGCGTAGTCAATGCGCTTGACATAACTTATCTAATAAATTTTCTCTATAAGCATGGTGTAGCGCCAAAACCGGATACATGCATGGGTGATGTTAATGCAAGCGGGACCGTAAACGCACTCGATGTCACTTATCTTATTAATCGCCTCTATAAGGGCGGCCCCGCGCCTCTCTGCGGATGCGGTTCCACATTATTTGCCCCGGAGAAACCGCGGATATCAGGCTCTGTATCTTCCATCTATAATGATGGCAAGACTGAAATCGAACTCAATTCCGACGCCCCCCTCGCCGGGTTGGAGATGACATTAAAAGCGATCGATGGCAAGACGGTTAATATCAAAAGCGACATTGCCGGGTTTGAATTGTTTTCAAGCCAGACCGGTGACCAGATCAAGCTGGGGATGTTTGATCTGACCGGCAATTCCAAAATCGGCAATGGTACAACTTCAATACTCGAGATTGATGGCGATGTCGAAATAGTGTCCATTCTTGGCGCCGATGAAAATGCCAATGGGCTGGCGTTTGAGATAGTCAATGGCGCTTCAAAGGATGCTGCTGTTCCCGGAACGTTTGCGCTCCGCCCCAACCACCCTAACCCGTTCAACCCGACGACCGAAATCAACTTTGCTCTGCCGAAGGCGTGCGATGCGACCCTTGAGGTTTACAATATCACCGGGCAGAAAGTCGCGACTCTGGTGGACGGGACACTCGAGGCGGGCGAGCATACCGTACAGTGGGATAGCAGAGATCAGTCCGGCGTATCGGTCGCCAGCGGGATATATCTGTATCGTCTGACCGCCGGTGAATTCAGGGATACGAAGAAGATGATTTTGCTGAAGTAAATATTGATGCCGCAGGGTCACGCCCCCGATTAATCGGGCGCTAAGACCCCGCGGAACTTGAAAGGGAGAGGTCGGTCGCGACCGACCTGTTGCAGGGGCGTCGAAAGACGCCCCTGCTTTTGTGAACGGTCGATTCTCAGACCGACCGCCAATTTGCCCGGCAGGTTTGCCGTCAAGGTCCGGCCCTGATGGAAAAACCCGCCGGGTGCTATTTTGTTTGCGAGTCCTTGGCTGGGGAGCCGGTTCAAATCCTACCGGTAAAAATTGAACCGGAATCGAAGACAGTCACAAGGCCTGATCCGGCTACTGCCGGAACAGAAGACCTTTTGTTGGTCCGATATCGTCGAACCTATGTCCGAGAAATCGAATTGGCTACCGGTCGATCACGTCCTCCGGCACCCGGGCCCCACCCCCCAAGAATAATAAATGAATAAATAAATATTATTAATAAAACTGTAAACCATGTCCTGATAACATGTGTAAACTATCTCTTGACAACAAACACGAGACCTGCCCCTACCAACGAAAAGGGATGGAAAAATAATGGCTTGGGCGCTATTATTGGCCAATTTAGGTCATTGACGATCAAAAAATGGCTAAATTATCTACACAACAATAACATTGAAGCGGTTGGCAAATTCTGGCAAAGAAATTATTATGCGCATATAATTCGCAATGACGGCGAGTTAAGTATGATTAGGAATTATATAATCAGTAATCCATATTTATGGGATGACGATACTGAAAATCCAAAGAATCACAACAAATAATTATGGCGCCCTTCAATGGCTTGCTGGCATAAGCCAAATATACATAGGCGCAAAGCCAAGCATGCAATGACATGGTTTTGATATATGGATAACAAATTTTACTTAAGCCAGCGCTATCTCTGCGCCGGTCTCGACAAGAGCGAACTTGAAGCCATCTCCAACATCGCCCAAATAAAGAAGGTCAGCAAGGGCGAGATTATATTCTTTGAGGGGGATCCGGCGGCCGGATTCTATATATTATTGACCGGCAAAGTGCGGGTATATAAAGCTTCGCCCGACGGGAAAGAGTACACTATTCATCAGATCATGCCCGGCCAGCTTTTTGCCGAGGCCGCAATTTTCAAGGGGAATCAATATCCTGCCAATTGCGCCGCTATCGAGGATTCCATGATTGCTTTTTTCCCTAAAGAGGCTTTTATCCGGCTAATCCAAGAATCGCCGCAGATATCTCTTAAAATAATCGGCTCCCTTTCCGGATTTCTTCGGGAATTCAATCGCAAGGTCGAAGAACTCTCCCTTAAGGAAATTTCAGCGAGAATCGCCTCGTTTATTCTTGGCGAAGCGGAGAAAATAAAATCGAATGAGATCAGTCTGGATGTATCGAAAGCGGAACTGGCCCGCCATCTGGGGACAATCAGCGAAACCCTTTCCCGTAATCTAAAGAAACTCAAGGAATTGGGGATTATTTCTGTTGACGGGAAGAAGATTATTATTCTGGACTCGGGGCGTCTAAATTCTATCGCCGAAGGCGAAAAAATTTAATAAAATTGACTTAAGTCAAGGCTCTTTCTAATTTTCCAGCGATATTGACAGTATAACATGGAGTAATTATATCGATTAAAGGAGATTCCGGATGTCCGTCAGAAAAGTGATAACGATAGATGAAGAAAAGT
>CAZCFT010000130.1:0-5820 GCA_964498015.1 uncultured Ignavibacteriaceae bacterium | reverse complement strand
AATATATAGCATTCAGCAAATCATACAACAAAATTCTATTGAATCTATCGGTAATTAGCGCCTTAAAATATAACTGAATTATCTATTGTTATGTGCAATTTTCGGGCAGGGTCATCCAAAATACAGGCTTAGAGATTATTATTGGCAGCACTTTTCGGGACATCTATATACGCCTCGGCGCCATGGAAATTTGGAAGAAATCTAATAAATATCTGAGATATGCCAAAACCAACCAAGGTCCCCAGCGCCGCGCCCACGATAATATCAAACGGGTAATGAACTCCGACAAAAACCCTCGACAAAGCTACAACAACTGCCAGGGGAATCAGGTATTTTGCGCTTTTGGGAGCAATTGTGCGGAATAAAAATGCCTGACCGAACAGATTGGCGGCATGGGATGACGGTAACGAAAATCCGGATCCACAAGCGACCAGAAGATGCACTTCCAAATCCCGGCAAGGTCGTGGCCTGGCAAAAAGAGGCTTCAAAACCGAGCTGGATAATTGGTCGGAGATAGCCACCGTAATGAGCGAAGCAATTACTGCAAACCGAAGGCGCTTATCTCCTTTCCAAAGAATCATGAATAGACAGAATCCATAAAATATTTTCAAATGCAAATCGGCTGTAATAAATGGCATAATAGAATCGGTGACCGGGTTGGCCAGCGATTGATTGATTAATAATAATATCGTCTTGTCGAGCGATGCTAACCATTTCACTATTTCAAGCATAAGTCAAACAGCCTTCTCGCCGAGCAAGAGAATATCAGAAGGTGGGTTGGCCAGTTCGATATAGTCATGAATGCTCGACAAATCTTATTCTCCCTGAAGTTGCCTCGATGGCGGCCTCTTTGAATTCCGAAATCCGCGATCTGCGAAGCTGAATAGTAAGAGCGGGGATTTGATCAATCATACCCCTACTAATTAATTTCCCCTTAAATTTATGAATCAATTTTTCGATGACATTATAATCAGAGTACTGAACAATGGCAGAAATATTTTCCACAAGGAATTGCTCTTTGATGCCGGCGCTGTTGATTGCCTCGGCGGCCGTCTGTGAATATGCATGGGTTAATCCACCCGTACCGAGTTTTGTGCCGCCGAAATATCGTGTCACAATGATTGCTAAATTGGTCAGATGTTTCCCCTCAATTTGGTCAAAGATCGGCTTCCCGGCGGTACCTGAAGGTTCTCCGGAGTCAGAATAACGAAATTTCCTCTCTTTACCGTGACCAATCTGATATGCAAAGCAATGATGGGTAGCATCGTAATATTTCTTTCGGATACCTGCCAAAACCTTTTCAGCCTCTTCTTCATTCACACAGGCAATTGCCTGCCCGATAAATTTCGATCCCTTTACTCTGATTTCAATCTGGCTGGCTGTACTAATGGTAAAATAGCTGTCGGGATTATTTTCCAAGTCGATCAAACCAGGGATTTCAATATAATAGCAATCCCCTTGTCCATTGTGATAGGTATTGCGCCGAGCGCCAGGACCTTCTCTACCCCGATATTATCGCGTCCCGGCTGATCGCAGCCATCCATGAGGATAAACATAATCTTTCCAAGTTGAGAGCAAAAAGTGGCGGTATCAAGAGTTCCATTGGAATCGCCAAAAATTTCGCCAATAATCACTGCCTGCGATAATCCGACCGTCAGCCGATTGCGGGCAATCATCTGTCCGGCAGAATAACCGACTTCGGGAGAATATTCGGAAATCAACCCGCCTTTCCTGACCAGTTCGGCCGCCAGAGGACGATTTTCGTCCGGGAAAATATTATCAAAGCCAGAGCCTATTACAGCATAGGTTTTGCCATCGGCTTTCATTGCGCCGATATGGCCGGCGGTATCAATACCGCGGGCCAGTCCGGACACAATGGAAATCGATTTTTCAGCGAGCATTCTCCCTAATTCTACGCCAACTCGAATCCCTTCATTTGTCGCCTTGTGCGTACCTACAATGGCGACAGTCTTTTCCTCTTTATTCGGTAAATTCCCTCGATAGAAAATAATCGGAGGCGGGTCATTCAATTCCAGGAAAAGGCGCGGGTAGTCGTCATCAAGAATTGTTGAAATTCCAATTTCCTTTGATTTTAGAGAATCAATGAATTGCTCAGCTTTGTCAAGCGACTCGAAACTATCATTTATCTTCCGGCATTTCTTTTCGGATAAGCCATTTATCTCCTCAAGTTCCCCTATCTCAGCCTCAAGAATATCCGCGGCGCTCCCAAAATAAACCATGAGCGCCCGGAAAGTCCGCGGACCGACATCGCCAAATTTTTTTAAGCTCCAGATCTGTGCGGCGAGCGAGTACTGGTATGCGCGTTTCATAAAGCCAAATTATAATAGCGGCGTCTCAATGTCAACCTTAGAGCGTTCCACGCTGACTATCTGCTCCACGATAATGAAGAGCTTGGCCTAAATGATTTGGAGGGCCACATAATGCAAAAATCCTTGAATCCGCTGACAGATTGACTTAAGTTGTCGGGGAATATAGATCGGAAAGAGAAACAAATGGCGGAACAATATATATTTACGATGCAACGGCTGAATAAATTTTACGGCCAGAAGCAGGTACTCAAAGACATCTATCTATCATTTTTCCCGGGAGCAAAAATCGGAATCGTTGGGGAAAATGGCTCAGGCAAATCGACGGTCTTACGAATAATGGGTGGCTTGGATGATGAATATCAAGGGAGGGCTGATTTAAGCTCCGGATACCGGGCGGGTGTGGTGCTTCAGGAGCCGGTCCTTGACGAAAGAATAAATGTCCGCCAGACGCTGGAACAGGCCTTTGCCGAACCGATGGCCCTTCTGAATGAATATAATGAAATTACAGAAAAAATGGCCGAATCACTCTCTGATGACCAGATGCAAAAGGCAATGGATCGGATGGGAGAATTGCAGGATAAGCTTGACGCTTCCGATGCGTGGACTCTCGATCAGAAATTGAATCTCGCCAGCGACGCGCTTTGTCTTCCGGATGATGACCGAGTAATCAATACTCTTAGCGGCGGGGAAAAGCGCAGAGTCGCTCTGTGCAAAGCTCTTCTTGAACGACCGGATTTGCTCTTGCTTGATGAGCCCACCAACCACCTCGATGCCGAGACTGTTGACTGGTTGGAATCGCAACTTTCTGATTATCCCGGGACGGTAATTATTGTCACCCATGATCGATATTTTCTTGATAATATCACCAAATGGATTCTTGAACTTGAAGGCGGCCGGGGGATACCGTACGAAGGGAATTATTCCTCTTGGATAGAGCAGAAGCTGGTCAAGCTGGCAGAGGAAGAAAAAAAGGGATCATCACGCGCTCGCGCATTAAGACATGAACTGGCCTGGATTAAGATGAGCAATAAAGAAAAGCATGACCTTTCACGCTCGCGGCTTCTCGAATATGAGAGACTGGTCGCGCAAGACAATACCGACCGAGACGATGGTTCGGTTATTCTGGTCGCCCCGGGACCGGAACTGGGAGATCAAGTCATTGAATTCAAAGGCGTTTCCAAAACATTTGGCGATACAGCTCTTTTCCGGGATTTGAATTTTATCCTCCCAAGGTCAGCTATTGTCGGCGTGATAGGCCCCAATGGCGCCGGCAAAACAACCCTTTTCAGAATGATTGTCGGCCAAGAAAAGCCTGACGAGGGTGAAATAAAAGTCGGCTCCACGGTCAAATTCGCCTATGTGGATCAGAGCCGGGAATCTCTGAAGGGGGATATTACTCTTATCGAAGAAGTCGGCGAGGGACTTGATGAAGTCGTTTTGGGGAAGCGTACCATGCCGATTAGGCAATATCTGGCCCGATTTGGATTCCGCGGACCGGATCAGCAGAAACTTTCTCGAGAACTCTCAGGAGGAGAGCGGAATCGATGCCATCTGGCGAAAGTGTTGAAAATCGGCGGGAATCTTCTGCTCCTTGATGAACCGACCAACGACCTCGATGTCAATACTCTGCGAATGCTTGAAGAGGCGATACTCAATTTTAGCGGATGCGCAATGGTGATAAGCCACGATCGCTTCTTCTTGAATCGTATTTGCACTCATATCCTTGTTTTCGAGGGCGAGGGCAGAGTCCGCTGGTTCGAGGGTAATTATCAGGAATATGAAGAATGGAGGTCAAAAGAGCTGGGCTCCAAATTAATGGAAAACCGCAGAAGCCGGTATCGTAAATTGATTAGAGCGTAAACAATAGGCAGTCGAAACCCCCGACCAAAGGGTTTGTTGAAAAAGTCCAAACTCTGCGCCGTAGGGAGTCCCTCCCTACGGAATCATTGCAATATCTCGGTCACGAGATCCGCCGCGGCGGACTAACCGCGCATTGAGGAGGTTTATCAACGCTCCCCAAAGGTCGGGGCAAGCGCATGGGTTGCAAGCTGCTTTATCCAAATATATTCTGGGAATGGACGCTATCTGATCAGAATAATTTTCTCACTGAATTCGGCTCCCTCTATGTACCATAGATAAGCGCCCGAACCGACCGCGTTGCTTTCCTCATTCGAGCCATCCCAAGTCTGCTCGCCGCCGACAATATTCGTCCATCGTCTGACGGCCATGCCAGAGATGGAAACAATCAGAAGACTACAGCTTTCAGGAAGCTCAGTAAATGTAATTCTCTGGTCCCTGATCGGTTTGAAAGGATTAGGATAGGCATGCGCCACGGGATGAACTGAGAATGAAAATATCGCGCTATAGACGTAATCATTAGCCTTGGCTCTCCAGAAATATGTTTGATTGGGATTTAATCGGACGTTAACTTTCCAAGAAGTTTTCTCTCCTGCCTCCTGAGGCAAAGGCGGCGAAGCCGCCGCCGGCACAATGAAATTTGAGTCCAGCGCCACTTCAATGTGATAGGAATTCTGCATACCGGTGATATTTTTGACTGCAAGAACAGGATGAGAGGTATTCACCTGAGATTGATTAGACGGACTGAAAAGGGCCACTTGATTGTCATCTGTGCCAAGTGTCAGATCGACCTGCGCCTTGGCCGAAGGGACATTTGAAAGGGCGGATCCGTTTTGCGCTGAATCATAGGCCTTGATGGCAAAATAATATTTCTGTCCGCCAACAAGCCCCTCAACAGTGCAAGTCTGGGTCAAGCCGGCGTCTTTGGGGTTTGGAGTCGGGTTATAGGAATTGGACGAATTCCAATTTGATTCGGTAATCGATCCTGTCCTATATCGTATAGAATAGGAACTGACCTTGCCGGCGGCGCTATCATCGCCGGGAGCCGTCCAGGTCAGAATTACCTCGCCTTCGTTTAAGCCGGTGGCGGCGCCAAGGTTGTCGATTTTTTTCGGCGGAATCGTATCTGGGGGGACACTTCCGCCGCCATCAGTATTATGCAGAATGATAATAGGATTGGCCGAAGTGGCCGTAATAGTATGGCTGATAATCGTGCTGTCACTTCCCATTTTGGCCTTGACTGTGAAGTCATTGAAGTTGGTGGAATCGTTGGAGGTTCGTGATTCCCACCAGTAAACTATTTTCGACGGGGGATCAGTCAAGCCACTGCTATTGGTGACGTCAGATAAAACCGTAGCGCCGTAATTATTAGTAACCGAAACCGAAGCCCCCTGTACCGGCAGGCCATTTTTGCCGTTGACTTTGACGCTGACCAGCCGCTGAAGTCCTAACTCCAAAGTTCCAGACGTAGGACACGAAAAAGTAATGTCGGTATCAGAAGCGCCTCCCTGATAAACCTCATCGCGGGCAAAGTTATCGGTGCAGTCCCAATTATTGCAGAGATGGCCGGAAACGAAGGTCTGAGGAGTATAAGTTGGGGTCAGAAATTTCAAAGTATCTCCATAAAGAGTTA
>CAZCFT010000129.1:0-5882 GCA_964498015.1 uncultured Ignavibacteriaceae bacterium | reverse complement strand
TAGCAGTCCCCGGCAGGAAAAGTTTAGAAACAAATGCAGGGTTTGCAGGATTACTGATATTCAAAATCATAAGACCATAGGCCATGGTGCAATAAGCATAATTGCCGACGATGGCCACATCACGCATGCCGCTCCAGAGAGTACTCCCGGCATAATTGACGGTGATTTCATTTCTGGAGTTGTTAGGGACGCTTGACTCCTTAAATTGGCGGTTTGCCATTTCAGGTGGCATTCGATGACGGTCGCGCGGATTGTGGTCCGGGTGGATCATGCTGTCCGGCCATTGGCCGTTGTTTTGGGTAAACGCCGGCGGCGTAGAAGAAATGTTTCTCATTACTGATGACTGATTGATGCTGTCGCCAGCCTTTGTCGTCCCCAATGAGACGACAAGAATGGATATGGCGACAAAACAAAATGCTTTAGCAAAATTGTTGCGCTTCATACGGCAGTTCCCTCCAAATTAAAAATTAAAATATCAATTTGCATCATCCGTTTGTGCTCTAAGAAATCCCAAAAAAACAGAGACCTTGTAATATTAATTCCCCACCTGCCCGATCCGTCAGGCGCCGGACTGACTTAATTTGGGAAATTATTATTCTCTCCCGTTTACCGTAGTATAGGAAATAAATAATAACCGTCAAGGAGTTTTTTTAAGCGCCGTCGGGAACCCCTTCCCGACGGAATTCCGCCAGAAAAAGGCTCCCGACACCGCACCAAAAACATAAGGCCTCCATCCGTTGGAGGCCTTAAACCAGCTAAGAAAAGAATTAAAAAGCAATATTACTTTTTGCCCTTTTTGGGTTTCTTCTTTTCCTTCTTTGTCGGGGTTTTCCCTGCCATTAGTTCTCTTCACCTCCGGGTCGTCCGGCAACTGCCGGACTGGTTCGGGTTAATCCTTTTTCTTATAAAGGAGTTCTTAATCAATTTTCCAAAATCATCTCCCATAAAATTAGTTTCGTCAATTTTATGAAACTCTTAAACAACTTGGCAAGGATTTTCTTTTCGTCAGCGCATTTTTTTTCGATTACAGTGGAAGCAAAAATCGACAATGGCAAATGGAAAAAGTCTAAAATTATAATTGAAAACTAATTGATGGTACTGGGCGTGTCAGTGTTAATATCGTACTGCTTGATTTTCAATCTCAGCGTGGACTCCGGGATATTAAGCAGGGCGGCGGCATGTTTCTTAATCCCGCCTTGGTCTCGAAGCGCCTTGATAATGAATCGCTTCTCGTACTCGGCCAGATAATCGTAGAGGGTAAATTTCTGGTTGAAATCGATATTGGTGTCTATATCCAGATCGCGCGACTCTTTCGGTATCTGCAGGGACGTAATCTTTCCCGATAAGAGAGGAATATCGACGACTCCCCCGGGGCCGGCCAGAAGAATCAGTTTCTTGACTTCATTTTCAAGTTCTCGAACATTTCCCGGCCAATCAAAAGTAATAAGCAGTCTTAATGCCTCCGGTGCAAATCGCGCATTATCCCCTGCAAAATGTCTGATCAAAAGAGGAATATCCTCGCGCCTCTCGCGAAGCGGCGGAATCTTAAAACAGAGAGCCGTCAGGCGATAATAAAGGTCCTGCCGGAACCGTCCCGCCTCCATTTCCGTCTTGAGATCTTTATTAGTTGCGGAGATTATTCTGACATCAACCTTAATCGGCCTTGTCTCTCCCAAACGAACAAATTCCTTCTCTTCAAGAATGCGAAGCACTTTGGCCTGAATGGAAAGAGGCATATCGGCGATTTCATCAAGAAAGAATGTTCCGTTATCAGCTTCCTCAAAGAGCCCGGATTTGTCTCTATCGGCTCCCGTAAATGCCCCCTTCTTATGGCCAAACAGTTCCGATTCGAGCAGAGTTTCAGGGAGCGCGGCGCAATTTACAGATATGAATCTCTTATCCCGACGGTCTGAACTATAATGAATCGTCTTGGCCAATAAATCCTTTCCACATCCGGTTTCCCCCTCAAGGGAGACCGAGATATTGGAATTGACGACCTGCTGAACTCGAGCCAGCATCTCGAGCATCGGTTTATTTTGGGTGATAATATTGGGGAAAGCCGCCTTTTCAAGCAACTGTGACTTCAGCCGCTTGTTATCTTCTTCAAGAAGAAGCCGATCGTATTCGGCCAGCTTGAGTGAGATCAGATCCGCAAAGCCGACCGCGAAGTTGAGCTCCCTCTGACCAAATGGAGCGAGATTCCCATTGGAAGAAATCCTGTCGAGATAGACATAGCCGGTTATTTCTTTACCGAGGACTAATGGCGTGACAATCACGCTGGAAACCACCATCCCCGATTCCGGCTGGAGCAATTCATTGATAAATGGGTCGCGCCTACTGTCCAAAATTAAAGTCGGCTGGTCCTTGCTGATTTCCTCGCCGAGAAGCTCGCTGAACTGGCGAATGAATTTCTTTTTATGATGTTCAGAAATATTCAGGGTGGTTATTAGACTTTCTCCATTTTGGCTTCGGTTATAGACAATTACCCGTCCGGCGCCGGTACGCTTACCAAGGATATTGATAATCTCTTGGAATTGACCGGATTTAATATTAAGGTATTCTTTATCCGTAAAAAAATTTCCAAAAATTTTGAATTCATTCTCGATTGAAATCGACCGCGCCACCGCCTGTTTGGATAAATCCTGCAGGAACAGACGTATGCTCCGAATCTTGGCCCGCTCGCCGACAGTTTCAAATATCTTCTCGGCCTCATGGAGATTCTTGAATCCCCCGGAGATATTAGCGTTCTGCGACCAATAAATTCCCTGCCTGAATCGAATCTCGCCCGACCAGTAGAATAGCTTGAGCGAATTGAATTGACGAAAAGCTTCGTCGAAGTATTTGTCAATTATAATCCTGTTGACATCGCCTGAGCGGATCGAAATATCGGCCATTACAAGCAGGGAGCGGCCGATATCATAGGGGTCGCCGACACGCTTTAGAACATCCATACCATTCTGCCCATACTCGTGGGCGGCTTGAAAATTCCCTCGGGAAGCAAAAATCTCGGCCATGACCATCTGGCTCAAACCGATCTCAGCTTTCTCGCCGACTTTGGTTGATAGGTCGTACGACTTCTGCGCAAGTTTAAGGGCCTCGTCGAGGTTATCCAAAACATGTTCAACTTGAGCGAGACGACGGGTAATCTGGGTTACCAGTGAAGATTCCGGCGCCATTTCGCGCGCCAGACTATACGCCTCACCCAGAATCTTCTTCGCCAGAACTACGTCGCCGGATTCAAACGCCAATTCCCCCTGATATTCGGCCAGGATGACTTTCTCCCGCAGATTATTGTCTTCTCTAATAATCAACTCGGCTGATTTCAATTCCCTTGAAGCCAGTATGAATTGCCTCTGTCGGATGTATAAATACCCCAGAGAAAGATGATTTCTGGCCATCGATATTCTTTGACCAAGTTCGGCCGAGAGTTTCAATGCTGTCTTAAGATTTTCTTCAGCTGAACTCCAGTTGCCGTTAAGGATTTCAATTCGGCCAAGATTACCGATTAATCTCGCCATTCTCACATTATCGCCCTTGGACAGCTCAATCGCTTCCATGACATGATCAATCGCCTGCCCGTAATCGCACCGAATAAAGGCCAGCTGGCCGAGACCATTCAGGGCGTCAACCATTCCTTTGCGGTCATTGGAACGACGATAGAAAGCGTAGGCGTCATGCGCGTACTGCTCCGCCGTCTTCAGATCACCGATGGCGATATATGTTTTATGCAGTAAGAAAAGAAGATTGGCAACTCTTGCGTGAAAGGCTGAGGCGGCAAGGAGGCGATTCGCCTCAAGCCCTAACTTGATTGCTTCTTTATAATCAGCCGCATCAAACAATGCATGAGCCTTAAGCGATCCAAATAGACCCAATTCATAACCCTCAGGACTGAATCCCGAGGAAATCAGGTCCCTAATCTTCTCGCCGGCGATATCAGGCTTTCTCTGACGGTATAGCTCTTCTACTTCTAATAGCCTGCTATCAAAATCGACATTTTGACGTGAGGTCGGGCTCATTGTTTAATAACTTTTTTTTATTTTGCCTTAGTGCATGTTTTTTTATCAATTCCATTTTCACCAATGCCCTTAAACAAGACAGAAACAGCCGCGGGCAGATCGTGATTCCAATATGCCATGCTTATAGCAAAATATAATGGCAAATTGCTCTTCGACCATTTCCCGCCAATACTGGGATTGAAGCCGTTCGTAGTCAATGGACCGATTACAGTATGGGTCGTATCACCACGTGTCCCGGATCCACCGCCGCCTTCCTGATCCCAGGGATGTTCGTCTGTAGCTACAACTGTGGGGGCATTGAAGCAAATGAGAACCATGACCAGAGCAAGAAAGACTGCTGAAGTCTTGGCTACTTTCATGACACTTGCCTCCTTGAATAATATCTCATCTCATTTCGGGTCAATTTCTTTCACCGAATGAAATATGGTTTCCTTTTGGATGTCAAATAGCTAATCGCAATTCCTGCTATTTCTATTCTATTAAATATCAACAGCTTTGTCAAGGGCAAAGTTCCCCAACGCAATTATTGCGACAATATTTCTAACGAATAAATTTCCGAGCCAACCACGATTGGTTGACAAAAACAGCTCCCGATGGGCAAAGTTCATGGCAACACCAGCAATTAATACAATTACCATAATCAAAAGTCGGGATAGTTTCCTTGTTGCTCTGTAGGGCGCCAGTGGGACATGACGTAGCACAGATATTGCATTTTGTACACGATTTTTTCTCAATCGCGGGCCGGACCCAAACATAATGCCCAAGAAGTTTCGCGAGAACCGTCGGAATATATTCCATCTTACGATTAGAGGTTAACTTAAAATCAGCAATCCTTACCTTTTCCAGTCTCTCTCCTACTTGTTCAATAGCCTCAGTCCACCCCATCCCCAAACCAGCCTCAGAAGCTATTTTTGTGGTCGGAACCCGATCCGGCCTGAGTCCGATAATTTCAGATGCGATTACATCAATTGCCACCGGGTCAGATGACGCCAAAATAAGTTTCGTCCATCGCGGCGAACCCGATGACGGTCCATCCCCTTCCATCGAGAGTACCGCATCCATAATTGTCAATGCCGGCGGACAGAGTGATAGAATATCGACCACAATCTGGGCGAATTCAGTTGGCCGGGGAGCCCTCTTATGGTATTCCCCCTTTCGAAATCCCGGAATCAGACCAAACATATTTTTCACGCCCCCTGTCATCAGAGTCAAAACATGGGTCTTGAGCTTGGGCAGGCTGATAATCAAATCGGCCTCAACCGCCGGCTTGGCCAAATAATATATCCTATCCTCGATTTCGAATTTTACCACGCCTTGCGCTTCAAAATTGACCAATTCCAGCTTCTCTCGCTCCGCTATCGCCAGCATGCCGGTATTTTCCCAAACCCGCTTCACACCCCTCTTGGCGCCTCCCGGCGAATCGCCGACAATAACATCCGCTCCCAACTTTCTTACCGCCCGAGCGACCGAGGCCACAATCTCCGGATGAGTGGTAATTGCCCTTTCCGGGGCTTTGGCTGAAAGTAGATTCGGCTTGAGAAGGACTTTCATTCCCGGCTTGACAAATTTGTCTAATCCTCCGATAAGATCGAGAGCCTGACTGATTTTCTCATCAAGCAATTTTGGCGAATACTCTTCGCACGAGACGATAGAGACTTTGGCTTTCGGAATATCCAGCATATCACATATATTACGCTATCCATTCCAACTTTGAAATAGTTAAATTCCCTCTTACTTTTCTTAAGTGCTATCAGTCCGCCGCAGGCGGATTTCCTGATGCCTCCCCTCTCAACTCGCACAAAAAACTCCCCCAACCCGGTAACCCATCCAAGCCCCGCGCCGGATGGGCTTTCTTGATCATCCTGA
>CAZCFT010000128.1:0-5978 GCA_964498015.1 uncultured Ignavibacteriaceae bacterium | reverse complement strand
CTTGACATTACCACTTGTCATGCCCGGTCAGTCCGCCGCTGGAAAGCCCTGCGGCTTCGGGTCGGATTTCATAGAGATCAAGAGGTTCGTTATCCCAAAGAAGAAGCCGATTATACGATTGATAATATTGAGGATTTTCTGAAAATACCGCCTATTGTGGATAAATTGGCAGATTAGGCAATCCCCAAATTATCAAATTGCCATTAAACGGAATCAATTCCGAAACAGTTTCAGTGTTAGGAAAAATAAAAGAATTAGGTTGATATTCAGACGGCCTTTATTTATAATAAAAGGCCAAAAAATGATATGTAAGTAATTGGAGGAGCGATAGAAATGTCCAAAACTGTAATAACAATGTCCGCCATAGTTTTAATTTTGGTATTGGGGTGTGCCAAGGATATTATTGTTGAACCGCCAACATCATTCGCGGGTCTTTATCACGGGGAATATATCTTTGTTGATAGTCCAGAGAGTGGCGGCCATACAGATTCACAATGGATCAAATGGACATTCACAGATTATACATACATTATGGATACTTTTAGATTAGACTTAAGAGACAGATTTACCTGCGATAAATACTATGGCACATATAGAACAGAGAATAAAGTAATTTTTGATACATCATCAGTCAGTGTTGGCCAATGTGACACGAAATATGCAATACGCGGAGCTTTTACCCTGGATAGGAGAGAGAGCAATGACCCCAAGAGGGATACTCTTATTTTCACTCAATGGGGTCCGGGCAATATTTATAAGAAAATTATAAAAATCATTAAAGACTCTATCCAATGATTTCTACGGTATGAATCGGTCTTATTTTCAATTAATTCCTGGAGGGGAGGCAGGCAAATGAATCTGAAGAGGCAATATTTAGCGGGGTTACTTTTGATAGCGGCCTTTGCCATTATTCTCGTAATCACCTGCGGCGGGGACAAAGTGACCAATCCGGTTTCGTTTTCTCCGGGGAAATATAAAGGGATGTATAAGGTTACAATCAATGTGCCGGCGGCAATGTCTGCAGTCTTTGTCGATACAATGGAGTTCAGATTCGGGACGAATGATACTATGTATACTGATTATTCACCGGATGATGTTGATCATAATGCCTGCCCAGTCAGGGGAGAATATTTTCTTAAAAATGATTCATTGGGAATTGTAGTCGATATGCCAAATCGCTTAAATGAAAATTGCAACCCTGATCTCAGCCCGCAAGCGCAATACTACTATATGGTTCAAGGTGATGTAATCATCTTCAGGACTTCTTCATCTGCCGATACCGCGCGCTATATTGAACTCTGGAATAAGATAAATTAGATATCGGATCAGAAAATATTTGGCTGGGCTTTTGCCCCGCCATTTTTATTTTCAAATTTGTCAATTTCCACTGACAGCATTTGTCACCGGCCATCCTGATAATACTCACGGGTCGGCGAGAGTCACAAACATAGCGGCGGTGACCCTTGGCGCGACAGCACCAGTTAGAAAGAGGAGAAACCATGCTGGCCAAAGTTTACTCATCAGCAACTCTTGGAGTCAACGCCTACACGGTTGAGGTGGAAGCGGATATTCAACAACAATCCCCACTTTTTATTACGGTGGGTTTGCCCGAAGGGGCGGTTCGGGAATCTAAAGAAAGGGTCGCCGCCGCTATTAAGAATTCAGATCTTCTCTTTCCACCCAAGAAAATCACAATTAACCTCGCCCCGGCCGACATAAGGAAAGAAGGTTCAGCTTTTGACCTTCCGATAGCCGTGGGGATTCTGGCCGCCACGGGGCAGATTCTGCGGGACAATTTTGATGATTTTGTCATGATAGGCGAGCTATCGCTGGATGGCGGAATTCGGGCTGTCCCGGGTGTCCTTCCGATGGCAATGCATCTGCAGAAGACCAACGGTATCAAGGGAATAATTGTCCCCAAGGAAAATGCATCAGAGGCGGCTATGGCGGAGGACTTGGATGTTTATCCGGTCAGTAATCTCAAAGAAGCGGTCCATTTTCTTGAGGATAACAGCGCCATCAAGCCCTTTGAATTGGATATCAATTCGGTACTTTCAATGGCGCGGAAATATGATGTCGATTTCTGCGATGTTAAGGGTCAGGAATCGGCTAAGCGGGCGCTTGAAATTGCGGCCGCGGGCGGGCATAATATTATCATGATTGGTCCTCCCGGTTCCGGCAAGACCATGTTGGCGCGAAGGCTCCCGACTATTCTGCCAGACATGACCCTTGCGGAAGCTCTTGAAACCACGAAGATTCATTCGGTCGCGGGTCTTCTTCCTGGAAACACAGCTCTTATTGCCACCCGGCCGTTCAGATCTCCGCATCATACGGTTTCCGATGCCGGTCTGATTGGGGGCGGAAAGATTCCGAAGCCGGGTGAAGTATCACTGGCACACCATGGAGTCCTGTTTCTCGATGAAATAGCCGAATTTCATAAGGATGTTCTGGAGGTGCTTCGCCAGCCGATGGAAGACGGTCAAGTGACAATTTCTCGCGCCAGCATGTCGCTGACTTATCCAGCGGCCTTTATGCTGGCCGCCGCCATGAATCCTTGTCCCTGCGGCTATTATGGAGACACCAGCCACGAGTGCAACTGCACCTCGGGATCGATTCAAAGATACATGTCTCGAATATCCGGCCCGCTATTGGACAGGATTGATATTCATATAACCGTGCCCGCCGTGAAATTTAAGGAGCTATCATCGGAATCAAGCGGCGAGAAATCGGAAGTTATCCGGGCGCGAGTCAACGCCGCCCGAAAAATCCAACTGGAAAGATTTAAGGGGGAGGAAAAAATATTCTGCAATGCTCACATGCAATCTAAAGATATCCGCAATTATTGCCCGATAGATGAAAAATCCAAGGCGCTATTAAATCTTGCCATCACCCGGCAGGGGCTGTCCGCCCGCGCTTATGACCGCATTTTGAAAGTGGCGCGCACGATAGCCGATCTTGAGAATGCCTCGGCTATTGACGTTGTCCATATCGCTGAGTCGATTCATTATAGGACGCTGGACCGAAGCTTGTGGCTCTATTAAGATAAAGAATTGACCCGTATATCGTATTTATCCCTTTCTTGACTTTTAGTAATTTGCGATTAACTTGGTTTGCTTGTATAGGATTTATTGATGTCAGACCAGACAAGAATAGAAAAATTGTTTCTTCACGCCGCCCGAATGCTCAATTCCACATTGGAATATGAGGGATTGATGAAACTGGTTTTGGAGCTTACGGTGGACGCCACAACGGCTGAAGCGGCGCTTGTATATAGGCTGGATCGGACCCAGGATGTCATGAAGGCCAGATTTTTTGACGGACGGGATTTTTCGGTCAAATATCTATCGCTTCCAATCGGACAGGGAATTATCGGTTGGGTGGCGGAGCATAGGGAACCGGTAATCGCCAACGACCTGACATCCGACCAGAGATTCTTCAAGCAAATCGAGGAAATCGGTGAAATGAAGTTCCGATCTATTTTGGCAATACCGCTAATTGGCCGCGGGCAAATGATAGGGGTGATTGAAGCGATCAATAAGATCAATGGCGATTTTGACGAGCGCGATCTGGATACCCTTGTCGGACTGGCTAACCAGATAGCTGTCGCCATCGATAATGCCCGCCTTTATCGCGAGGCCAAACAGGAAGCGATGGAGAGGCAACTCCTTTATGAAGTCGGCAAAAAGCTTTCCAGTACTTTGAACATCGATGACGTCCTGAAATTGATACTTGGTTCGCTTCAAAAAGTGGTCGGCTTTGACGGCGGCGCTGTTTTCTTGATAAATGAAGAAAAGAATGAAGTAAGCGCGGTTTACTCCGAAGGATATGGGCAGGCTGACGAGGAATATGTACGACTTAAGATAGGTCAGGGGCTGGTCGGTTGGGTTGCGAAGACCGGCGAGGCCGTTATTGTTCCTGATGTTACCAAAGATACGCGTTATGTGCAGGCCAGACCGGAGACAAAATCAGAGATCGTATTGCCGATAAAGATCGATGGACGGATAATCGGGGTATTGAATTTGGAGTCGAACAAGGGAGGGGCTTTCAATCGAAAAGGTCTTGAATTGATTACGGTTTTTGCCAGTCAGGCGGCCATTTCAATAGAGAGAGCTATACTTCATAAGAAGATGCTCGACAGCCAGAGGCTGGAAGAACAGCTCGCCATAGCCCGTCAAATTCAGGCAACTTTTCTCCCAAAAGCGAAACCTTCGCTGGCCGGTTATGATATCGCGGGTGTTAATATTCCATCCGGCGAGGTCGGCGGAGACTATTATGATTTCATAAGAATAATCGAGCATCATACCGGAATCAGTATCGCGGATGTTGCGGGAAAGGGGATTCCGGCGTCCTTGATTATGGCTTCATTCAGGGCCTCTCTTATCGCAGAAATTAGAAATAACTACGCCATCAGGGTTATCTGCAAGAAGGTGAATGCGCTAATTTACGAATCGGTCGAGCGGGAGAATTATGTGACTGCCGTCTATGGCGTGCTTGATTCCAAAAATGACATCTTTACCTTCACAAATTGCGGTCATAATCAGCCTATTCTTCTTCGCCGGGATGACCGAGTTGAATTTCTTAAGGAAGGCGGGCTGGCGCTGGGTGTTGTGCCGGACACAGATTACGAAGAACGACCGATTTTTCTGCAGTCCGGGGATCTGATATTATTCTATACGGACGGCGTTACGGAGGCCAGAGGGTTATCCGGGGAGGAATTTGGGCAAGGGAGGCTGATGTCCATCATGAAAGATTGTCGGAAGCTTTCAGCCGAGGAGATAATTCATAAGATATATGACGAGGTGAAGAAATTTGCTTCGGAATCGCACATTTTTGACGATTTGACCATGATTGCCCTAAAAAAGCTTTAGGTTTTTGCAGTCTGGCCTACTAAATAATGAATTGACAGGCGTGACCTCAAAAATTAACTTGAAACAGAGAATTGTAAACAAACGGAGGATATATGAAAAAGCTCTTAGTCCCTTTTATTGTGTTGTCGTTACTATCTTTCACCGGCTGTAGTAAGAAGACCACCGAACCGACCCCACCGCCGACACCGGCGCCAAGACTAATTGTGGATACCGTGTCAGTGGCGCCGAACATGGATAGTGTTGATACTCCGGTATGGAGTTTGGTGGACTCAGCGCTGGTGGAGATTGGCGGAGAACCGGCTACATACGGATTTGATCCATCTCTCGGGAAGATTGATGTTACTCTGAAGGCCATACGCAATAATGATACGCTCTATATTTATGCGAAATGGAAAGACGCGAACGCGGATCTATGGGGGAATTATATCCAGCTTACGGCAAATTATGGAACATGGGTTCAGAATACTTCGGAGGGTGAAGATAAATTTTTTGTATTTTTTGATACAGGTAACAATGGGTCTGAGAAGGCAAATTGCGCATCGATGTGCCATGCGACAGAAATGAAGGCCTCTGCAGGGGGACATGTCGACATCTGGAATTGGAAGTCGACCACGACTGCCCCAGCGAAATTATGTGAAGATCAGTGGATGCGCGGTGACTCAGGAATGGTTTTGGATGCCATATATCCCAACTTTTATGCCTATAAAAGCAATTGGAGGGCTGATTATGGTGGACTAAATTGGGAAGAGCCGCTTATGATGCATAAATCCGATACGGCATTTCATAGTCCTTTTCTTTTCAAAGAGGATGCTGTCGTTTACAAGCTCCAGGTTGGCTGGAAAACGCTCGCAATTGTGCCCGGTTATTATATTGATTCAACGATTTATGATTCCCCTGATCGCTCTGCAAGCAGTCGGTGGGATATCCTCAGTGCAAGCAGATTTGATAGTCTTTCGACACCTCATACATGGACAGTTGTCTTTGCCCGAGCGCTAAATACTGGGAGACTCGATGATGATGCCAGATTCGATAATGTCGATTCTGTTCAGGTTACTATTGCCGCCGCCGATGGGCAGGTTCCATATCAATTACCTGATTTAATCTATGAGT
>CAZCFT010000127.1:0-6162 GCA_964498015.1 uncultured Ignavibacteriaceae bacterium | reverse complement strand
CGAAAGCCTGGGGAGCGGTTACTATTTCAACCATGGGCGCCGATGACCCGCAATTAAAGGCCTTGATTGGAATCACAGGCAATCCCATTCCACAGCCCGGCGAGCCTGCCAAAACCGATCCGGCTGGTAGCAATTTGAGGCCGGGGAGATAAAATGAAATCTGCCATTACTGCGATCATTATTCAAATTCTATTTATGCTTGGGTTTGCCCAGGCACAAATGACAGGTGGTGCTTATTCGCTCACCATAGGCGCTCCTATCGGGGGCGGTGGGCCATCTTCCAGTGCCTCTTTTTCTCTTATTGGAAATGCACCGCTGACCGCCGCAGGGATTTCTGGTTCGTCTTCGTACAATCTTGCCGGAGGAATAATCGCCGCCGCCTTCAAAGGAACTCTTATAATCAATAACCCTCCGACAGCCTCTTGCCCGGGAGATACATCTATCAAACAATGTGCCTTTAGCGAAATATGTCTTCCCGGATTTTCATGCAGTGACCCCGATAATAATCTTGATTCTTGCCTCGTGTCAATCGGAACGTTAAATGGGGATACTGTCTGTTTCATCCCCACCGACACCGGCCTGTATGCCATTTCACTAATTGCCAAAGATAAATTGGGTCTGGCTGATACCTGCACAACCAATGTGAGAGTGTCGCTCAATGTCCCTCCAACAGCCGCCTGCCCCCATGATACAACTATATTCGTCTGTAATTTGACTTCTCTCTGTCTTTCCGGTTTCAGCGCCAGCGATGCCGATGGAAATATTGCTTCAAAATCGATCACAGGGGGGACGCTGAATGGTGATACCGTCTGTTTTACGCCGGTCTATGGCGAGAACACACTGACCTTCATCGTCACTGATTCATGCGGTCTGGCTGATACCTGCACGTCGAAAGTGTCTGTCAATCTAAATCAACCGCCGTCCGCCAATTCGCCGGGCGATACGTCAATAGTTGTCTGGAGCCTTGCCGATTCAATTTGCATTCCCGGTTTTATAACCAGCGACCCCGATCACAATATCGCTTCGGTACAGGTTAGAAACGGGGTTCTCAAAGGAAACAGTCTATGCTTCCAACCTGTCGCCGGTATAAATTCCCTGTGGCTTAAGGTGACTGATTCCTGCGGCTTAAGCGATACGACTGTGACCAAAGTGACAATTTCTCCGGCCTATAGTCACGACCGTTTGGATACTATTCCCGCGACTGGCGATACATTAAAGATTGTCTATGGCGGCGGCACAGTAGAAGGGACATTCTATTATCGATTGGGCGGTCAAGCCACTTTTGGTTCTGCGGCTATGATTCCGGGAGCAGGCGATACTCTTATTTATCCGATACCGGCCAATCTATTCACGGCGCGGGGGCTGGAGTATTATTTTACTATAATAAAGAATGCTAAGACCATTAACATTGGTACAGCTGCAAACCCATATTTGTTTGTCGTCCAGTTGACCAATACTCAGGCTCAGCGGCCGACCTCAATGCCGGAAGCGAGTTATAGAATTATAAGCGTCCCTGTTGGTATAACCGGCTCTAAAGGCGTGCAGAATGTTTTCGGCGACGACCTGGACACTAATTCTTACAATGAACATAAACAATGGCGGCTGGCCAGCTATAATAACAGTACCAATACTTATGTGGAATATCCGAACTCGGCAGATGTTAAGCCGGGGCAGGGGTATTGGCTAATTGCCCGAGGAGGGAAGAAATATGGCGCCGCTGGATACTCTATACTGCCCAATCGATCTCTCAGCGGCACGGCATATTATGAAATACCGCTTGATTCGGGGTGGAATCAAGTCGGCAATCCTTTGCCCTTTGATATTGACTGGTCCACGGTGCGATTTGATGATAATGGTACTGTCGTTACCGGCCATCCCGCCGATCTTCTTGATGACGCCGCCTCTTGGTATTCCGGAACAGCGTATACTCCGGCTACCAACTTGCCGGCATGGGACGGATTTTTCCTCAATATAAAAAAGACGGGAGTAAAGGCCTTATTCCCGTATCAGGAGAGCGCTCGGGGCGTAAGCGGCAAACCGCCGGCAGGAGTTCTTGCGGGAAAAGAAGGAGCTTTGAATTGGTTTGTCGAATTTTCGCTGGAAGCAGACGGTTTTAGAGATGACATGAATTATGTCGGTGTCTGTTCTGATGCGCTTGATGGGAATGACAAATATGATTTTGGCGAGCCTCCCCCTGCGCCTGACGGAGCCTATCTGGCGTTTGTACTACCTTCCGATAATTCCAGCCGATATCGCGTGCCGACATTCGTCCAATCTCTGATGACGGCGTCAGGTGGAACATAATAATAGGGGAGATGCCGGGGAGGATTCTGAAATTATCAAATTTCGCAAGCATTCCCAATAATGCTGATGCCTGGCTTGTCCTTGATAATGGCTCAGAATTCAGAGTGACCGAAGATATGAATATCAATATTCCGGATAATATTCGTTCGGCTCGATTCCTTGTCGGCAGTACAAAATTCATGAAGAGTGAAGGAATTAGAGCGATTCCGTCGGAATATGCTCTTTCTCAGAATTATCCAAATCCATTTAACCTATCGACTAATATTAAGTTTGCTCTGCCGATAGCCGGACAGGTTGATCTGGAAATATTCAATATTT
Organism: uncultured Ignavibacteriaceae bacterium; assembly: GCA_964498015.1. GTDB lineage: Bacteria > Zixibacteria > MSB-5A5 > GN15 > PGXB01 > CAWEZN01. Next base: position 3,540 of record CAZCFT010000127.1, on the reverse strand, counting down.
TGGGTCAGAGAATCAGGACGCTGATTTCAGATAATATGCCCGCCGGTTTTCATCAGGCGGTCTGGGACGGCTGTGACGAAACCGGAAAGCCGGTTGCCAGCGGGGTCTATTTCACAAGATTAAGATCCGGCGAATACCTGGGATATCGTAAGATGATGCTACTGAAATAAATTCCTGTTTTTCATGTACGATACATGAGGGCCGATTCATGAGAGTCGGCTCTTAATTTTATCGGATAAAATCACTCCGCTTTGACATTTCAAACAATTTTATTTTCTTGCATAATCATAAAAGGTGACTATAGTTTGGGTAGAATTATCTATTAATCAATTGTCAAAGCGAGGGACAAAGATGATTAGAATCAATTCGATTGCCGGCAGGGGACTTTTCTTCGTTAATTTTGCCATATTGTTTTTTGCGTGGCACACCGCAATTGTCAGCGCTACTGACAGATATATCCCGTCCGACACGATCTTCAAAGCGATTGACCTAACCAACATACAATTAACCCCCAAGAATATTATTGTGCCAGACGGAACTGAACCTACGAATCGATTGAGAGGGGTAGAGCCCAGTCCCTGGATTGTATGGCGCAATATCAAGACCAACGAATATGGCGTATGGATTATGACTCTTAATTCCCAGACCGGCGTCCAGATGGGAAATCGCCTGCAAATGACGCTGCCCGCATTAAATACGCCGGTCGATATTCTATGGGCCTGGCATTTTGCATACCCCTACGCCCGGGGAGTTGAGCCGACCCCCTGGATCGTCTTTCGGGATTATATGCTGTATACTTTTCCAATCAGTCATGGTCTTGATGGTACACCGGTAGCAGGAACCCCCGTTACTGTTTCCCCGGCAGTGAATCCACTTGTCTATGGGTATGCCGTCTGCGCGACAGAGCTTCCCGGTTCAGAATTTACTGACGGCAAAGACCGCCTTTTTATTGGCTCTGACAGAGGATATATTATCGTTCTCGCCAGCGCTATCGGCGCCGGAATTGTGGTGACAGATATTTTCCCAATTTCAACAGCTCCGATTATTGATCTCCAGCCGATTCCGCAATTCGGATTTATCGCATTGGGTGCGGTGGCAGACAATGCTATTAAGGGAATCCATTATTTCTCTGGATCAAAGGATGGGTCGCGGGCAGGAACTTTTTCCATAATATTTACATTGCCTGATCCCCGTCCACAATCACCTTTAAATTTCGATACTTTCGGCCCTCACGATGCACAGTTGCCCGATTCTCAATCTACAGTCAAGATGGTTATAGCCAATGGCACAAACAATCTGGGATTATCCACTATTACCTCTTATCAGAACGGTCTTGAGACTTTGAATATTGCCATAGACCCGCATCCTGCCGGTATCAAGGCGGTCGTCTCTGGTTCGCTCCTGATGCTTCCGACTGATGAATTAGCGGTTGAATTTGATCCTGATTATTCTCAGGATACCGGTTATAGTGGATGCGAAGTCAATATCACTGATGGCATCAAGGATATTTGCGGCTTTCTCTGCAGGGACGTTAATGACAACGGTACAATTAACGCACTCGATATAACTTTCTTAATAAATTATCTCTATAAACACGGACCTGTGCCGAATCATTTGCAAGCCGCAGATGTGAATAATTCCGGCGCCATTGATGCTTTGGACATCACCTATCTGATAAACTATCTTTATAAGCACGGTCTGGCGCCGAATTGCCCTTAGGGTCGGAGAGTCTATGTTCTATTTGAACCAAATGTATTAGGAAGCATGAAGATGAGCGATGAAAAGACATTTACTGAGGAAATAAAAGTTACCGGTTCACAGCTTGTCGAAACGGTCAAGAAACTGCTTCATGAAGGCAACATAAGAAGAGTAATAATCAAGAACGAAAAAGGCGAATCGCTTCTCGAAATACCTGTTACGCTGGCCTCGGTCGGAGCCTTGCTTATTCCGGTGGCCGCCGCATTGGGCGCTTTAGCGGCGCTGGTGACCCACTGCACGATTGTTGTGGAAAAGAAAAAATAGGCGCCCAATGCCGAATTGCCTGCAAAAAGGGCATCAAGAATAATCAAAAGGGACAATCGAAATGATTGCCCCTTGAAAATTCTATTCAAGCGCCTACGAATGAGACTTCCCGGCTATAGCTTCACCAGTTCCACTCTACGGTTATTCGCTTTCCCCTCAGGGGTAGTATTGTTGTCGATTGGTTTGGATTCTCCCCAACCTTTTGCTTCAAGTCGATTACCATCGATTTTGTAGGTATCAACAAGATAAGTCCTCGCCGAATTTGCGCGATTCTGCGAAAGTTTCATATTGGAATCATCGGCGCCATCGCTGTCTGTATGCCCTTCTATTGAAAGTTTCAGATCTGGATTCTCTGTTAGCAATTGGCCAATATCCGCCAATGTCTTGTATGATTCACCCTTAATCTTATCTGAACCGGAGTCAAACAATATGCCATGCGTAATAATCCTACCGGTTTCATCAAGCTGTTCCTTAAGGGTCTTTCCTCCTTCAGCATACCGAAATAATGAAAATATGCCGGGACTTTCTGATGCCATTATTGACGCCCCGATACGAAAACCCACCGGTTCAAAATCCTCGGTTTTTGGCACATTGGCGACTCTTTCCTTATCATAATATATCTTGATGCTGTTCCTGGTAGCCATGATCTTAATGGAATGAAGACCCTCGGCCATGAAAGAGGGCGCAAGCTCCTTGTTGGCAATATCCTTCTCATTGATTTTGAAGTTTGTCGAGCCATAGAGATTGGAGCGAAATTCACCAATATTATCCCCGGCCGTATCTACCCAAAAAAAATGATACCATTGATTATAATCCCCTGAATTATTTCCATAGATATCATATTCGACTGTGTATTTCGGGGGCAGAGGGTGATCCGGAATCTTGGGCCGGATCGTGCCAAGGAAATCCTGTGTGCTGATCACTACGAAATCCTGCCCCTTCTTTCCGATCTCAAATATTCCATTATCAAGATTCCATCGGTGGGGAAACTCTCCGACCTCGTCTCCAGAAAAATCATCATAGAATATTACTTTATCGCCCGGGACAAAATCATATTTGGTATAGAGAGACATATCTTCGGCAGTCGCAGTCCCGCCGCCCGTCTTGGCGTCCACAGCCGCAGGCTGTTCCTTGGCTTCTTTGGATTCCTCAGCGGGCTTTTCCGCTGCTCCCTGATCGTCGCCCGCCGCCTTGTCTATCGTTTCGTCGATTTTCTTATCAACCTTTTCGTCGGCTTTGTCTTCGACTTTTCCTTTAACCTTATCCTTCAATTTTCCAAACTGCCCATAGGCGATGCCGGAAAATCCAATCAGAGCAATCGCTATGATTGCAGAAATGAAAATAAAACAGAGTCTCTTCATATTTTTCTCCCGGGCATAGCAATTTGCCCATCAATTAAGGTTAATAATTTATTAATCAAGATATTTTGCCGTCAAATCACTGTCAAGAAAAAAAGGATTCAGCCAAATCATGGCTGGAAATGATACTTGATGATATAGACCTGCACAAGTATTATTT
>CAZCFT010000126.1:3303-6171 GCA_964498015.1 uncultured Ignavibacteriaceae bacterium | reverse complement strand
CGGGGTACTTGTACTATTTGCAATTAGCGCCTGCCGTCCACAAACCCGGCCATTGATAGTAAAATTGCTCGATCAAAAAGGACAACCTTTGCCGGGCGCAATTTTTTATGCGGAATCTTTTACCAATCCCGGAGGTACCTTCGACTTTGCCTGGGGCGAATCCGGACCCGACGGCTCAGTGATAACCATCGATGGGGAATCAATGCAAATCGGCTGGAAAACCGGAGCTCGCTTGTCCTATGCCGCTTTTTCTCCCGGGATGAAGCCATCCGCCTTTATCGATTATCTTGGCCGGGCGACTGACTCTTCATTTGACATAATTCTCTCTGACACCAGCCAAACCGCCCTCGACTGGCAACCAACCTTGAGCCAGCTCGAATTTCCTTTTGAATCCAAACCCGATCAAGCCCGACGCCTGGCCGAAATTGCTAACCGGCGTTTGCTCATGATATTTCTCGAAGCCTATGAACCAATCGCTTCTGGCGCCGTCCCCTCAACCCCCGAAGAACAGACCAAGCTCGCCTTCATCAAAAAGCTGTTGAAAAACTCCAAGTAGAAAAACCGAATCCTCCCCCCCTCCACCATCATCTTCCTCTTGTCAAATCCAAAACCACCCGCTAAATTACGGCATTATTTCCAGTCCGGCGCCTGACGGATCGGGAGAGCCTAATATTAAGGGAGAAAATTAGATTATGACCGCAAATGTTAACGGCATGAATATCGAAGACAACCATCATCCGCGAGGATTCTGGTTCATCTTCTGGGGCGAACTTGCCGAGCGCGCCAGTTATTACGGTATGAAAACCCTTCTGCTTCTTTACATGATTCAGAAGCTGGGGTATGCCGATGCCAACAGCGCCACGGTCGTTTCGCTCTTTACAGCCTTCTGCTACATCCTGCCGATTGTGGGAGGATATATCGCCGACCATTATTTGGGAAAATTCAAGACAATTATCTATTTCGCCATCCCCTACATCATGGGTCACATCATTCTCGGAACCTTCACCTCCGAGATCGGCCTCTACACCGCCCTTCTCCTTCTGGCCGGCGGGTCCGGCTCGATTAAACCGAACATCAGTACTCTGATGGGCCTGATGTACCAAAAAGAGCACAAGACCCATCTTATGACTCAGGCCTTCTCCTGGTTCTATATGGCCATCAATATCGGCGCCGCCATTACCACATTCTCGCTCCCGATCATACGGGACCACTATGGCTACAGTGTCGCCTTCATGGCTCCCACCATCTTGATGGTCGTCTCGCTCGGCATCTTCTTCTTTGGCAAAAAATATTATCCCAAAGAGGAAATCAAACGCGGCCGGCGCGAAATCAAGACTCCCGAACAGAAGCAAGAGGAACGCACCGCTCTCATTCGCCTCTCCGGCCTATTTCTTCTGATAGTATTCTTCTGGTCGATTTTCGACCAGTCCTATTCCACCTGGACACTATTCGCCCGCGACTACATGATTCTCGATCTGACCATCTTTAGTTGGACATGGCACATTCCTCCCGATGCGGTCCAGAGTCTGAATCCCGTCTTGATAGTCGTCATGACACCTCTATTCGCTTGGCTCTGGTCGCGAACCGACAAGGACGAAACCCACAAGCTTTCTTCTCCGCGTAAGATGCTTATCGGGTTCTTTCTGGTAATCCTCTGCATGGCGCTGATGTCCGTCGCCGGTTATTTGGGAGTAAAAGAGAAAGTTTCGATAGCCTGGGAACTTGGCGCCTATATCCTGATTACGATGGCCGAACTATGCATCTCTGTGGTCGGGTTACAGCTCGCCTTTGAGGAAGCCCCCGATCGGATGAAATCGATGATCACCGGTATCTGGCTTTTCACCGTCTTTCTTGGCGATACTCTGGCCGCATGGTTCTCGCGAATCTATACCACCATGACTCCCGGCAATTATTTTGGCATGATGACCATAATGATCGCGGTCGTAACTCTGCTTTTCTATTATGTCGGACGCCGCTTCGAACATGGAACTGCGAACAACAGCCGCACATCGTAGCGGCCTGTTGAAATGCTGGAAGTTAATGGGCAATGTATGATTTATGTACTCTAAAGTACACCAAAATGTCATTCCCGCGAAAGGTCGCCAGATCCGGCCCCTGACGGACGGGAACCCAGTATCGTAGGTCGAATCTCGCGCGGCTCCTATCGCAGTGAGATTCGACAATAACCTTCAGCTTGGCTTGATTATTTCACCGGAAAATACCACGCAAATGAAATAGATCCCTCAAATGTATCAAGATTCCGGCCAACACGAATTGAATAGCTTTTCGCCCCTGCATGACCCGATTTTAAGACTATACTTCCAAACAACCCGGCATGACTATGGAGCCCGCCGCAGATTCCACCCATATAAGTCTTGCCTCCCGGGCTCCCATGCCCAATCCCTCCAAGTATGGTTCCATATTGCGTCATGATCGGAAACCCCTCGCAGAAAGAGGCCATAGTGAACCACGAATCAGATTGGCCTATCCGTATATGCCCGGTGGGAAAATCCCGGGATCGTCTAAAATCAAATTTCTGGATATTCCACCTGCTGGGGGGATAGACCGTCCCGAAATTGCGCAGCCATCCTGCCCCAATACCGAACGGCTTGAATTCCAGCGAAATGCTGGGACTGATATAGGCATGATTTGATTGCGGATAAGCAAACACCCCCTCCGTTGAAATTGGCTCCGGGGGATCTTCAACTGAAAATACCCGCCTTGAAAGCCAAGAACGAAGGGAGAATGCACTGTCGGATGAACGGCAATTCATCCGCCGAAATCCCGGAATGAAACCATATACACTTCCTCTCCCCCCTCCTATTTTGACATGCGTGGAGTCCTTTGAATCGGGGTAATAAGCTATCG
>CAZCFT010000126.1:0-3203 GCA_964498015.1 uncultured Ignavibacteriaceae bacterium | reverse complement strand
CCCCCTCCTATTTTGACATGCGTGGAGTCCTTTGAATCGGGGTAATAAGCTATCGGGAGTATAAGCAGGAAAGAAAGGGCGACAATGTTGGTGATGGGCTTCATAATTACCTCCGCAACATTTCCGGGTGGGCAATGTCTTAAAAGAAAACCAACCCGGATTCCCGACACCAATTATCGAACGATCAGTGAAGTCGCAAGCTCGCTGTCTTAAAATAAAATAACACTTTAATCATCCCCCACAAGTTCAATATTGAGTCTTGCAGATCAAGTTCCAAATACGCGGGCTCGTTTCCGGTCTCTTCCGGAAACGAGCCCTTTCAGAGGAGAAATCGCTTAATGCCCCGTCCTCAACGGCAAACCGCAATTGGACAGCCATATCGAGCAATCGCAAGGTTTAGACCCGTGCTTATACAGGAAATTTATCAAATATGTAACATCAAGCGCATTCACAACGCAATCGCTATTGGCATCACTCCCGCAAATTGGATAAAGAGAGGACTGTCCCTGTTTATATAAATAATTTATGATAAAGGTAATATCCAAAATGTTAGTAATGCCGTTGTTGTCGGCATCGCCCGGTTTACACAAACAGCTTGTGCCGCAAAATTCGTTTGGATAGCGGTCAACAGCTCCGGCAGTCCCCGAAATATCGTATTGCCCCGGATAACCGCTATCGGTTGGATAATCGCTCCAACAGTTGCCGGTATCATTGGCATTATCCCAGAAACCACCCATGATGTTATCTACGGCATTTGAAACATTGACAAAGGTATTTCTATAGATCAAGAGGGCATATAAGCTTCCTGTGCCGCCTCCAAAATTGTCAATAACCATTCCCTCCTGCTGGCCATAGATAATATTATCGACTACTCCGCCCTTTATGTCGCCGTTGCCGCTCGTATAAACATAAATTCCATGATTGCCATTATTGATTATAGAATTCTCGATGATTTCTGCTTTGACCGACGAACCAAAATCGCGTCCCTCATCTGTGACAACAATCCCGCCGCTTGGGTCGGGGGCCAGAGTAGCATTATCATGAATGGAGTTTCCATGTATGAAAGCTTCGATATCGACATCCCCCGCATACCCGACCGCCGAGTTCCCCAGATAAATTCCATACTGGCAATTATGTATCTCATTGTTCAGAACAGAAACCGGCTTTTTAAGAGACTGACCTGTCGTAAAACTATTTTCGATATAAATACCGGCTGAAGCCGAATGGTCTGTCGCGGCCCAGGTATCGTAATTGCGGATTGTATTATCCAGAATCGTTCCTGTTGACGCCGAACCAATTTCTATGGCATATCCAAAATCATCATCAATCTTATCAAACACATTGTTAGCAATATTGGCGCTTATATAATCATGGGTAACGATCCCAACCCGCCCGGTTTTCAAAAAGGTATTATTTACGATACCTATATTGGCGCGTGCCACATCAGAGTATCCCGGGGCGCGGAAGTAGCCGGTCAGCTCATAATATCCGCCGCCCGCATCGGAGATATTCATGTTTTGAATCAGGTTGTCGGAAATATCGCCGGTAGAATTCCAATAAAGCAGACCGGCGATGCTATTCCCCTTTATCAGGTCGAAATCAAGATTCATATTTTTGATATCAATATCCGTGGAACCGACAACACGGATTGATCCTCTCCGGCTGTCATATTGCGGATATCCGGGAATGGCCCATGATAGCGTACTCGCCGGTTTGAATATTGTTGTTGCCAGTCCGGCGCCTGAGAGCGTGATGCCGCTCCGACCATCTATATTCAGGGGATAGGGATAAGTACCGCCCGCTATATTGACAATATCTCCGCTCCCCCCTGCATTTATGGCCGATTGAATAAATTCAAAATGTGTATTCCCCAGAGCTGATTTTGGATTGCGGAACATAACGATATCTGCTACGCCGCGATTGACCATCGGGTCATTCTTTTCGCTGGCCGCGAAAAATAACATCTCCGTTCCCGCCTCGCTCAAATAGGGACGGAAATCCCACCAATAATTTGCCCCATATTCAGCCGCCGTAAAAATATGCGAGCTTGACCAATTGGCGCCGTTATCCGGCGAAGTCAAATATTCAATTCTCTGCTTATCGCTGGCAAACCATGGTGCGTAAGCCAACCATAAGTTACCTTCGGCGTCTTTGCAGATCGCTGGATCAGCTGATGATCCCCCCGGCGGAGTCTCTGTTCCTGGGATATTTATTGTCGTCCAGACTGCCGATGACGGGTCCGTGGTCGTACTATAACAAATATTTGCCCAAATGGTACTCACCATCCGAAACACGGAACCATCTTTGATCACCCGGGGCATCCGATATGGCCCCGGCAATGTCTGCGCCGGCGCGCCCCATGTATCAGTGGCGCCGTCATACTTGATACAATAAATGCCGTCGGTCTCGGCCCATCCTGCAAAAAAAACCCAGATATTATCCCCGTCGGCAAGAGCATTAAGATGGAAAGACCCGAGCGATTGAACCGCCGTCAGGATAATGGTCGGCGCCGACCAGCTGTCTCCATTATCTCCTGAGGCCTGATAATAAATATCACCGGTAACAAGATTCGCGGCGATAATCCAGATTTTCCCGTCCGCTTCAGTAATACTAACCGGCATAAAATTACCCCCGGGAAGCGTCATTCTCTTTGACGGATCACATTCCAACCAGGTCTGGCCATTATCCGTGGAAGCCGAATAATATATATCGTACGCCAAACCGTCAGGATTGCCGCCCGGCGAATATATCGTCTGTGAGCGGGCATAAACCAAAAACCATGTGCCGCTTGAAGCCTTAAGCAATTCCGGTTCCCTTTCGTAATAATTCGATGTGGCCGCAATAGGTATCCCCTGACTAACCTCAATGCTCGAAGCAGATAATCCCTGCCAGAATGCCAGCGCCAGTGCAAACGCAAATAGCGAGATTGTTACATGTTTTGATGCCTTCATCTCATTCCTCCTCTTCGTTTTGGATAGCAATTTTTGAAAATGGATTTTTCCTCTGCAAATCCATACAGCAAAATATCTAATATGCGAATTTTTTGCTCCATGCTGTTTCTATTCTAAGAGCTAAAAAACCTGCAAGAAAATATCAAAGGCTTATCGCAGGAAAACAGAGGTTTATTCGAGTCCCCGCGGAAACATTGCCTCGTTTTCAATTAATACCTGCATCGGGTTTATGTCAAGCCATTTTTGCGTATT
>CAZCFT010000125.1:0-6185 GCA_964498015.1 uncultured Ignavibacteriaceae bacterium | reverse complement strand
TGAAAAATCGGATATGAGTCAACGCGGAACTCAATCTGACGTCATTTAATAATTAGCAATTCGCCTAAACGATCTGGAGTCAAGTCCTTTCGCCATATTTCAATCAATTTGATATTATTCTCTTTAGCGATTTTTCCCTTTTTCTCCACTTTTTCCATATATTCCGGGGTCAGGCGACCTTCAAAATATTCTACAAATATCTTTTCGCTGCCTTCAAGAAGCACCCAGTCCGCTTGAAGACCTCTTTTACTTTCATTATATGATTTATGAAAGGGATATTTCGAGATGCTCTTCCCTTTGTCATCTAAATCCCCCTCCTTTGCATGTCTTACCATATTGTCTATAAGGAATTCCTCTATAAACAGCTCGGGAGAAGAAAGGCATCTATGGCCGTCCGATGCAATCATATATTGAGCATCAACTTTGATATGATTATATTTCTGATAGCATTTTCGTAATTGCTTTTTATCGACTGACTTCAAATCCTCGCCACCTAGGTTGCTAAACACCCAAAGCTCATTCCTTGGAAAAAGAGGGTCCGTGTTTGCCCCGCTAGGATCATTCGTGTCTCGATTAAGCTTGGATATATCATGTTGCATGTCGCAATGGTACGCTGCTTTCTCAAACCGGGATAATTCACCGTATTTTTTGGCATGATCCGGTAGGGGTATTTGATTGGATTTATGACAGTACGTAACATTTCCAATTTTTCTGAAGGCTTTCTCAGCCACAAGGCACCAATCATTCAAATCACCATACTCCGGCAGAGCATCAATAATGTTATCAAGTGCAAATATCAGATGTATTCGATTGGTCTTAATAAGACGTTTTTTCATCACAGATTCTCTTACTGTTGATTTCATAAATTATGTCCCTCTTTCATAAAGTCTGGTCCTCAGGATTATTATCAATATTTAAATGCCTGATTCTGAGTAAGCAAAAGATATTCATTCCATTTCCTGCTCATGGCAGCATTCGCCGTTCGTATAAAGAATTCAAGTATTTCATCTAATTTCGGATTCTGCATGTCCGGCTCTGTTATTAGGAATCCGAATTGCTCGGTCGCCCTACCTGGTTCTTGAACATGACGATCATAGCCGCGCTGTGCAGACCAAGGCATTATAATACGGGCAACAATATTATTAAAATACTCATCTTTGGAAAAACGGCATTTCCATTTGCGTGGATGGTCTCCCGATCTCAGCCGAAAAGCAAAATTAAACAAGTCACCCGGTTTATCTCTATTTTCAAATAGCACGTAACAAATCATTTTTCTGACAGATATTTTGAATGACATTGAATGACAATGCCGATGGTCCTGCACACTTTCAAGACAACTTAGCCCAATTCGATCAATGATTTGCCGTATTTTCTCCAATAATCGATTATTTAATGAAGTCATTATGACTCCTATTTTTTGAAATTAACTTCATAAGTTATACCTCACTAATCCGGTTAATCTGTTATCTTCGCATTAGATGTCCTACAAGATTCCCTAAAGCAATTGTAATTTAATGTGCGATCCTCTAACTTATAAATACTGATTTCCATCAAAAAGACCTAAAAATAAACCAAATATTTATTTAAAAATACCCGGTTTTGGCATTAGCTCTCCCGTCAACCGGTAACCCGTCCAGAGTCCGGCTTTTGACGGACGTCGGATGGGCTTTTTCGTCGGGTCTGCAATGCAGGATTGATAAATTACTGCCCCGTCCAGAATCAAGCGTCACCCCCGCCTGCCCTTACAGCGGATTTTCCCCGTCTCCCTCTGGGAGAGGGGTTAGGGGTGAGGGACCTTGGTACCCCGTCCAGAGTCCCCGCCTTGCGGGGACGTCGGATGGGCTTTTTTGTCGGGTCTGCAATGCAGGATTGATAAATTACTGCCCCGTCCAGAATCAAGCGTCACCCCCGCCTGCCCTTACAGCGGATTTTCCCCGTCTCCCTCTGGGAGAGGGGTTAGGGGTGAGGGAAAACCTCTCAATTTCACAACACAATCAATGGTAAATCAGACTTGGCGCCTTGGCGCCCCACCGCTTGCGGTGGGTTTTGTATCCCTCTCGCCGCCAATCGGCCTCCCCTCTCCCACAAAATCCCTACCTCATCAATGGTGATTTCCGCCCCTCCCCATTATTAAAGATCATAATTATGTCTATAAACGAAAAACATCTCAATCTTCCCTGCCCCAGCAAAGAGAACCCCAGAATGGCTTTCAACGGTCTTGCAAGAAATCAATTCAAAATTCGCCGTAACCCTCTCGCCTCATAGCAATTATGAAGGAAAAATTGCGAAAAAATATGACAAAACAAACCCGCAAAAAAGCGCCCATATTTGCTGATATATCCCTATATATCACACAGATTTACATCGGCGAAAAACGAATCCGCAAAAATCCAAAAATCAGACCCAACTCTAATCAACCCAATGTCCCACAATCAATTATCTTTTTCAAGTTGGCTTTGATCGTCTTTTTTAAAAACGCAACCTCATCTCCCCCTGCAGAATACATCAAAAACGATCAGACCCACGATCATCCCCCCATTTATCCGCCCCAAAATTCCAAAACCCTAAAAAACTCAAATCCCAAAGAAAAAGGGCAAGCGTTCAAGCCGCCTGCCCTTGAAGCTCAATTAATAATGACTCTACTTATCCCGCTCGGCGGTTTTTTTCTTCTCCTTGATCGTCGCCTGAGCCGCCGCCAGACGCGCAATCGGCACTCTGAACGGCGAGCAGGACACATAATTAAGTCCCAAACGATGACAAAAACCGATGGAATCCGGGTCGCCGCCATGTTCGCCGCAGATACCTATTTTCAAATCCGGCTTCACGGAGCGCCCTTTTTTCACACCCATCTCCACCAGCTGACCGACTCCACTCTGGTCGATAGATACAAATGGATCCTTCGGCAATATTCCCTTGTCGATATAATAACGAAGGAATTTGCCGGCATCGTCGCGGGAAAATCCCATAGTCATCTGAGTCAAATCATTGGTGCCAAAGCTGAAAAATTCAGCCTCCGAGGCAATCTCATCGGCGGTCAGAGCGGCTCGCGGAATTTCAATCATAGTGCCAATATGGTATTCAAGCTCTTTATTTTTATACTTAAGCATCACCTCTTCCGCCACCCGCTTAACTACTTCCTTCTGATTCACAAGCTCATTAATATGGCCGACAAGGGGAATCATTATTTCGGGAATTACTTTTTTCTTTTCTTTCATGACAATACAGGCGGCTTCGATAATTGCTCTAACCTGCATCTCCGTAATCTCAGGATAAACTATCCCGAGGCGGCAACCCCGGTGGCCGAGCATCGGATTTATCTCTTTCAACTCTTCAATCCTCTGGAGTACCTTTTTCTTTCTTGCCAAAATCTCGTCATAATGTTCGTCGGTCTTGTTGAGCGTGGAAATTTCTTCCTCGATGGCTTTCTTGTCAGGCAGGAATTCGTGCAACGGCGGGTCAAGAGTTCTGATTGTCACCGGAAGGCCGTCCATTACCTCAAAGAGCCCTTTGAAATCCGCTCTCTGGAACGGGAGAAGCTTGTCAAGCGCTTGCTGACGTTCCTCGGTGGAATCCGCCAGAATCATGTCCTGTACTATCGGGAGGCGATCCTCGGCGAAAAACATATGCTCGGTGCGACAAAGCCCTATTCCCTCGGCGCCGTACTTGCGGGCCTGTACGGCATCGCGAGGCGTATCGGCATTTGTCCTCACCTTTAGCTTCTTAATCTCGTCCGCCCAACTCATATATTCTGCAAATTCGCCTGATAACTCCGGCTCGATGGTCGGCACCGGTCCAACGATGACTTCGCCGGTGGAGCCATTTATTGTTATAATCTCCTTTTCTTTGATAATCAGCTTTCCGATCTGGAGTTGCTTTTTGGATTCGCTGACACGCGCCGCCTCACATCCGGCCACACAGCATTTGCCCATGCCGCGCGCGACCACAGCGGCATGGGAGGTCATCCCGCCGCGCGATGTCAAAATTCCGGCGGCCGCGTACATTCCCTCGATATCATCGGGATTGGTTTCCTGGCGCACCAGAATGATGGAATCCCCTCCCTTAGCCGCCTTCACAGCCGCAGCGGCCGTAAAACTGACCGCCCCCGATGCGGCCCCGGGTGATGCCGGTAGCCCCTTGGCGATAACTTCATATTCCGCCTTGGGATCAAGGCGCGGATGCAATAGCTGATCCAGTTGGGCCGGTTCGAGCCGCATCAGAGCCTCTTCCTTTGTAATCAGCTTCTCTTTTACCATATCCACAGCTATTCTAAGGGCGGCCTGCACGGTGCGTTTACCCGTGCGGGTCTGCAACATATACAGCTTTCCTTCCTGAATCGTAAATTCGAAATCCTGGACATCACGGTAATGCTTTTCTAAACGGCTGGTTATTTTTTTTAACTGCTTAAAGACATCTGGCATCTCATGCCCGAGCTGAGTAATTGGTTGCGGGGTCCTAATTCCGGCAACCACATCCTCACCCTGAGCATTCAGCAGATATTCCCCATAAAATTCCTTAACGCCTGTAGAAGGATTACGGGTAAATCCGACGCCCGTGCCGGAAGTATTCCCCATATTTCCGAAAACCATGGTCTGAATATTAACGGCCGTCCCAAGGTCAGTGGGGATATTATTCATCTTACGATAGCTTATTGCGCGGGGATTATTCCAGGAGCGGAAGACTGCGTCCCTGGCCATTCGCAGTTGCACGAATGGGTCGTCGGGGAATGGCTCTCCGGTTTTTCTTTTTATGATTCCCTTGACCTTCTTGACAATATCTTTAAGGTCTTCCACCTGAAGAGAAGAATCCTGCTTGATTTTTCTTTCCTTCTTCTTGGTATCGATTATTTCCTCAAATTTCTCCTTGTCGATCCCCAGAACAACATTCCCAAACATCTGCACAAAGCGTCGATAATTATCATAGGCGAATCTTTCATTCCCGGTCTTTTTGGCCAAGCCCTCGAGAGTATCATTATTAAGTCCGAGGTTGAGCACCGTATCCATCATCCCGGGCATGGAAAATTTTGCGCCTGACCTGACCGAAACCAGAAGGGGGTTATTAGGATCGCCAAACTTGGCGCCCACAAGAGATTCAATCTTTCCCACATATTTTTCCAAATCCCGGTCAACCTCAGCAGGCACTTCAAGATTATTTTGATAATAGATTTTGCAGATCTCCGTCGTGATAGTGAATCCCGGAGGAACGGGGATTCCAGCGCGGGTCATTTCAGCCAAACCAGCTCCCTTGCCGCCAAGAAGGTCGCGCATTGAACCCTCCCCATCTGCCTTACCGGCCCCAAAAAAATAGTATGCCGGATACTCCAGTTTATGTCTCGCAGTGATTTTTTCCTGCGATAATTTAGTCTTTGCGGACGCTTTAGACTCCTTGGATTTAGCAATATTTCCCTTTTTCTCAGATTTGCCGCTCTTTTTCATGTTGATTTTCCTTGGGTTCTTGATTTTCTTGGCCGCCTTTGGCGGCTTCTCTTTTTTAGCCTTTTTAGCTATGACCATACCGGCCTCCGCTACGCTTCAAATTTTGCCGGAATAATTGTGAGTTTTATGATTTAATGCAAGATAAAAAGGCGGCCAGTATCTGCTTGGATACGGGCCGCCTTTAGAAAATCTCGCCTCTTTAACTACATTGTAAAGAGTCGATCCCCGTTGATGATTTTTTCAAGAATCTTGAGGGTTTTCTCGACCGGCGTATGCATTATGTCGGAGGTGTTGAAAGTCTGCCTGATATCTTCTCTTGGGCAAACAAAATTGGCTTTTCCTCTCCCCCCCCGAGCTTTCTTCTTATGAGTAAGATTATACTGCCGCTGGTATTCCTTGGCCTTTTCCTTGTGGAGTTGATAATACCGTCTCTGATATTCGCGGCGAACCTCCGGTGTCGAGAGCTTTCCTTTCCCTCTTTTGTTCTTAACGGGCTTGGCGTCAGCGGGTCGAACCAAACGCGCCATCCCCCCACCTCACTTTCGAAAAATAGAAGGTTAGTTACCCTTTGTTATTAATTCAGTCCACTCGGCCTTGTGTACCTTATACTTAAATATATCCCAGTAGGTTGCATATGTCAAGGAAAATTTTTCATTATCAAGAAAATTATTCGATAATTTTTTGAAATTGAGGAAGATAATGAAACTAAATATTTGATTTTTTGCAACTGATTATGCCATTTGCAATTTCGAG
>CAZCFT010000124.1:0-6199 GCA_964498015.1 uncultured Ignavibacteriaceae bacterium | reverse complement strand
CCCGCGTTTGGTACCGACAAATATAAATTCTGCTTTATGTAAAGGTTCCAATCGCAATTTGAGCTTGTCCGCAATGGCGAGCGCGGGAATCAGATGGCCACCAGTTCCTCCGCCGGCAAATATCACCTTCACCGTCCTCATCTCACGATCATCCCTTTTCTTCTCGATAGATTAAGAAGTATCGCAATAGCGGCGACCGATACCAGAAGCGCAGAACCTCCATACGACAAAAGCGGCAGCGGAATTCCCGTGGTTGGCAGAATCGAAGTCACCACTCCGATATTCATAAGGACAGCAATCATCATTGCGAGGGTAACTCCCATGGCCAGCAGATACCCAAACTTGTCCGGTTGATATAGCGCTATTTTTATCCCCCGCCAGATAATGAAATAGAACAAAATCAATATGGCGGCCAAGCCGACAAAACCAAGCTCCTCGCCAATCGAAGCGAAAATGAAATCGGTATGAGGATAGGGAAGGAAAAATAGCTTCTGCCGTCCATTGCCAAGCCCGACGCCGAAGAGATTGCCGGCGCCGAGAGTAAGAATCGCCTGCTTTATCTGATAGCTTCCTGTAAGAGGATTTTCTATAGCGGATAAGTAATCAATGACCCGATCCCTTTTGTATCCCAATACAAAAACCATAAATGACGCTAGACCGGCCAGAGGGAAAATGAGTAATGCAAGATGCCGTAATCTCACGCCGGCAAGAAAAAAGATAGTAAGTACAGTCAAAGTTATGGTCAGCGCGGAACCGAGGCCGGGTTCGAGAATAATAAGAATCAGGCCGATCCCAATTAATGGCGCATACGGAAAGACAATTTGTTTCCAATCCTCAATGTTTCTTTTCTTCTGCGAGAGAGAGAAAGCCAGATAGAAAATCACCAGAATTTTGAATATTTCCGATGGTTGAATAGTGAGCGGGCCAAGGAAAAGCCATCGATGCGAGCCGTTGCGCGCCGGCATCAGGAATACGAGCGCCAGCATGACAATGGAGATGAATAGAAGTGGAACTGAATAAGCGGCGCATCGTTTAAGGTCAATTTTGACGATCACCAACCCCGCGACCAACGCCAGTGTCAACCACAGAATCTGTCTCTGGAGAAAAAATATCTGAGAGCCGAATCGGCTTTGCGCCATGACCGAGGACGATGAATAGATCATCACCATACCGATCACAAGCAGACAAAGGGCGGGATATAATAGTTTCTTGTCCATATTTATTTCGTTCCGCAATTCCGAGCCGATTCCTGACCATTCTTCAAAGTGGAAATCGAATTTTTGAACGCATCCCCGCGTCGCTCAAAATTGGCAAACATGTCAAAACTGGAGCAGGCGGGCGAAAGAAGCACCGTATCTCCCGGTGAGGCAGTGTCGAATGCCTTTTTTACAGCTTCTTCCATGCTTTCCGCGAACTGCACCGGAAATGTTTTCCCCAACGCTTCAAACATTTTCTCTCGCGCCTCGCCGATAAGTATTATCTCCTTTATTTTGCCCCTGCCGTATTCGATAATAGGACGATAACTTCCGCCCTTGTCTCTGCCGCCCGCAATCAGACAAATGGGGGTATCGATAGAACGCAGAGCATAACAGACAGAATCGACATTGGTCGCCTTAGAATCATTGATAAATTTAATCCCGGCGACGACGCCGGCATCCTCAAGACGATGCGGCACTCCGGGGAAACTCTGCAAAGCAGAAGCGATATCCTTCGGTTTTATGCCGATTATTAGCGATGCAAGGGCGGCGGCGGCGGCGTTCTGAAGATTATGCGGCCCGGGAATTCTGATCTTGTCAATATCAATTATATCATATTGTTCGTCATTGATTTTGCCCACGAGACGTTTGCCCTCTACATAGACGCCATTTGCCAAAGAATGAGCGATTGAGAAATGGGTCTTCCTTGCCTCGGCGCTAATATTGTTCTTATCTATGACTGCATCATCGGCGTTAAGGATTAAATAATCCGAAGAATTCTGGTTCTCCGTAATCCGATATTTGGCCTGTTTATAATCGTCGAAACTTTCATGGCGGTCGAGATGGTCCGGAGTGAGATTCAGAATCATGGCGATATTCGGCTTGAATTCCTCAATCGTCTCCAGCTGGAAGTTGGAAACTTCAACTACAGCATAATCGTCAGCGGTGATATTGGCAACCGCATCGGCAAAAGGAGCGCCGATGTTGCCGCATACAAAGTTATTAATCCCTGCGGCTGTTAAGATTGCACCGGTGAGACTTGTCGTGGTGGTCTTGCCATTAGAGCCGGTGATGGCGACAATCTTGCCACGGCAGAACCATGAAGCCAACTCGATCTCGGAGAATATTGGAATGCCGGCATCATGGATTTTTTCCATGATCGGAATAGTTTTCGGGACGCCGGGAGATAGTACGATGAAATCTGATTTGAGAACTCTTTCAGTATGCCCGCCGGATTCGCATTCGATTTCCAGCGCTTTTAATTCGGCAAGCTCGGCCGGGAGTTGGCTTTCGTTCTTGACATCCGAGACAAAGGGTTCACCGCCGAGTCTCTTGACAAGCCTTGCCGCGGCCAGCCCGGAACGAGCCATTCCGATAACCCCGACTCTTCTTCCTGTTATCCTATCTTTTGTCGTCATCTTATTTTCAACGTAGCTATGGTCATTAGGGCAAACAGCGCGCCTATTATCCAGAAGCGGGTCACCACTTTTGATTCCGGCCAACCGATAAGCTCGAAATGATGATGCAATGGCGCCATTTTAAATACCCTTTTCTTACCGCGGTACCTGTATGATAAAACCTGAATAATTACCGAAAGAGCCTCAATCACAAATACTCCGCCGACTATAACAAGGAGAAGCTCTTTTTTTATTAATATCGCAATAGCTCCCAGTACTCCACCCAGCGCGAGCGCTCCGGTATCGCCCATGAAAACTTCAGCCGGATGAGAATTGAACCACAGGAATCCGACGGCCGCGCCAATAGAGGCTCCGCAAAAGACTGCCATCTCCCCGGATCCGGGAACATATTCAATCTGAAGATAATTTGAGAAGTCAGACCGTCCGGCAACATAAGTAAGCGCCATGAACGTGGCGAAACATATTCCTGAGAGTCCGATGGCCAGCCCGTCAAGGCCGTCAGACAGATTTACCCCGTTGGAAAAGCCCGTTATGACAAGGGCAATAAATGGAATATATAATACTCCAAGGGCAAGAATATAATTCTTGAAAAACGGAATCCCGGTGGTTCCATCGAAGCTTGAATTGGGCGGGAGAAAAGTTAGTATTAGGCCGAAAACCAAACCAAGAGATAACTGCCCGACCAACTTCTTTCGGGCGACCATTCCCTTTGGCTGATGTTTGACCGCTTTCAGATAATCATCCATAAAACCAATGATTCCCAGCCAAATGGTTACCAGAATCAACATTAGGACGAAATAATTGGCAATATCGGCCCATAACAGGGTCGGAATGATAATGGCGGCCAAAATGATGATGCCCCCCATCGTGGGAGTTCCCTCTTTGGCAAGATGACTCTTCGGGCCATCAACCCGAATTTTTTCCCTAATCTGATATTTCTTCAACAACCTTATAAAGAACGGACCAAGCGCCAATGATATTAGAATAGCGGAAATGGTCGCCGCCGCGGTACGGGTGGTGATATAGCGAAACAGATTGAACCCGGATATGAATTTGGTCAGGTATATGAAGAGATAGTACAACATATCAATTCTGCCTGAACGCAGACCCTCTTAGTAAACTTATGATTTTTTCAAGACCGATACCTCGTGAGGCCTTGAAATATATAACATCCCCTTTCCTGACATTATTCAGCAAAAGTTCTCCGGCGTCTGAAACCTCATCAAAATGCTTTACCTTGTCTCTTGCCGATCCGGTTTTGATGGCGGCATCATACATATCTTTCGAAAGGCTTCCAATCATAAGGGCTATTGGAAAATTGAGACGCGTCAGAAGCTTCCCGATCTCACGATGAAATTCGGGCGAGTTCTCGCCAAGTTCAAGCATATCGCCTATAACTGCAATGCCCCGTTTATCTTTCATGGCTGGATTTTGCAGATGAGCATAAAAGGATTCCAGCCCGGATTTCATCGAAACCGGATTGGCATTGTAGCAGTCGGCTATGATCGTCAAACCATTTATATTCTCAATTTCACCCCTGTATGGCGCAAAATGATAATCGATATGATTTAATTCATCCGGCCGTATGTCGATATGAAGCGTCCGGGCAAGGGCATAACCCGCAAGAATATTATAGGCCTGATGATCGCCGAATAATTTGATTTTGACGGGACTGCCGTCAATTTCAATCGTCGGAAATCCTTCCTCAGAAATTCCGATTCTTTTCGCCCTAAAATCAGCCGAAGACTCTATGCCATAAGTGATATATTTTCTCTTTCTTTTGCCGGCGGCTTTCATAAGAACGGTGTCATCGCAATTAAGAATAATCGGTTTCTCTGGACTCATTATGTCAACCAATTCCAATTTTGCCTCGGCAACATTCTGCACGGTTCCAAGAGTCCCGAGGTGTGTGGCGCTGACATTAGTTATTAGGGCGATGTCAGGCTGTAGCGCCTCCGCAAGTTTAGTCATTTCGCCGGGTAATGATATACCCAACTCAAACACTCCATACTTTGTATCATGCGGTATAGCAAAAATGGCGAGCGGCAGACCATAGAGATTATTAAGATTCCCCGGCGAACGGTAGGTCTGCTTGCACCTCGACGCCAAAATTGCATAGACTATTTCCTTGGTGGTTGTCTTGCCGTTAGATCCGGTGATGGCAATGAATTCAGTAGAGAGTTCTCTGCGATAACCGGAGGCGAGATTAATCATCGCGTGATGAGTGTCGGAGACAACAATCATCGGAGACTTTATCTTTATGTTCGCAGAATTGAAATTATGCTCGCTCACCATCAGGCCGGCGGCTCCTTTCGCAAGGGCATCGGCAACAAATTTATGTCCATCAGTTCTTTCCCCTTTGATGGCGATAAAAAGCTGTCGAGGGGATACCGTGCGGCTATCGATGGAGACACCTTCAAAGGCCTCATTTTTGAAGCTCATATTGAGCAGACGTCCTCCCACTCTTTCTGCCAGAGTCCCAAAATCCAACCTGATCACTCTACTATCACCTTTTATATCCCAGTTCTGCCAATGCCTGTTCAACTTCGACTGTATCGTCGAAAGGAATTTTTTTCGTTCCAATTTCCTGATAATCTTCGGCGCCCTTTCCCGCTAATAAAACCGTATCCTTTTCTCCGGCGCGCTTTATTATCTCGCGAATCGCTTCGCGGCGGTCGGGGATTACGATATAATTCTTTCCTTTCACGCCGGGGATAATATCAGCAATAATCCTAAGCGGGTCTTCCGTACGGGGATTATCCGATGTAATCACGGCAAAATCGGACAGGCGTGACGCTACTTCTCCCATTAGCGGACGTTTCCCTTTATCGCGGTCGCCGCCGCACCCAAAAAGAATCATCAGTTTTCCGGTAGTAATTTCTTTGGCTGATTGGCAGAGCCGCTCAATGCCATCGGGTGTGTGGGCATAATCAACGATCACCGCAAATGGTTGGCCCATGTTAACCGGGCGAAACCTGCCGGGGACAGGTTCGGCCGTTTCCAGCGCTTTAATGACGATATCAAAATCTATCTTCAGAGCCAACCCTACCGCCGCGGCGCCGGCGGCGTTGGAGACATTATATCTACCCAAGAGTCGCATAGAGACCTTGCGATTCCCTTGCTTGGTTCTCAATTCCAGCTTGGCGCTGTCGGGCAGGAGTTGAACGGAACCGACGGTCAAGTCAGCTTTGGGCTTGCTGACAGAATAAGTGAAAACCGGGCATTTGGCGTCTGTGATAAAGCCGGAAAATTCCGGCACATCAAGATTTATGACAGCGTATTTGTTCCCGCTTGCCAGTTTGTCCAGAAATAATTTTTTGGCCTCCAGATATTTTCCCATAGTCTTATGAAAATCGAGATGATCGCGGCTGAAATTAGTAAAGAGTCCAATCTGGAAATCAATATTTTCCACCCGGCTTAAGACCAGCGCATGTGAGGAAACTTCGACCACACCCCATGTGCATTCCGCGGCTCTCATTTCAGAAAGGTATTTCTGCATTTCCAGTGATTCCGGCGTGGTCCGCTCGGCCTTGTATTTTTCTTTTCCGGTATCATAAACAAGGGAATTAAGCATCCCAGTCTTTT
>CAZCFT010000123.1:2307-6358 GCA_964498015.1 uncultured Ignavibacteriaceae bacterium | reverse complement strand
TAACATCTGAAACCACATGAGATTACGGCTAATTTACAACAAATCAATAAGTTAACAAAAATACCCCTTTGCGAATCCCAGCCTCTCCGCTATAATCTGAGTTTGAATCTTCATTCTGCATTCAGGGCGAGTTTGATTTGGAATCATGTTTATACGGGACGCTTGGGGATACCAAACGAACCGATTTTAGTAGTTTTAACTGCATATAAGTTAACGAGTTATTAAATATGGGTTTGTTTTTTGTATTTTTATTTTTGGGCATTATTTGACGTAAGTTTATGCAGAACATATTCTTACTCCTGCGAAAAAGCGGTTTTTACGTGGGTTCGTTTTAGCATATTTTTTGGCAATTTTTCTTTTATAATTACAACGGGGCGATAGGATTACGGCGGATTTGGAGCGGAGTTTCTGTGAAACCGTATGAAAGCGATTGTGGGGGTTTGCCCTCACCCCTGACCCCTCTCCCAAAGGGCGAGGGGAAAAAGGTGTTGCAAGGGTGGTGGCGGGTAAGGTGCAGATTTTTTTTGCTGATGGACATAATTATGGCTTCTCCCTTTATAATGGGCGGCTGGTCGGATTTACCATTGAAGTGGGGGTGAATTTGATGGAGGGGGAGAAAACACCAGCGATTTGGTGGGGAAATTGAGGGGGGAACGGACTCGGAATGAGGGAGCCAGAGGGGGGGTTACCGGTTGATAAATGATAATGATATGGAGATTGCATGTACACCGAGAAATCCCACCCGTTGGGTGGGTTACCAGTTTTAAAAAAAGGAGAAAAAATGCAAAGAAATAAACATAAAAGATCGTATATTCAATGATTCAATTGAATAATTGAGGAGTTGATATGACGCATGGAAGACAAACCAAAAACCGAATTTTTGAGCAGTTTGCACGAATCGGTCATGCCATGGCAAGCCCCAAAAGGCTCGAGCTTCTGGATCTTTTATGTCAGTCCGAAAAGACGGTGGATACTCTTGCCCGAGATACAACTCTCACGGTCGCTAATACGTCCCGCCATCTGCAAATTCTAAGGACGGCCCGCTTGGTAGAGACACGTAGGCAGGGACTTTTCATTTATTACCGGCTTGCAGATAAGGAAGTCTGCCGTTTTTTTCGAAGCCTGAGCGGTCTTGCTGCTTCAAGATTGGCTGAAGTTGACCAAATAGTTCGCGATTACTTTGATCAACCAAGTAAACTCCAGCCTATTGATAGGAAAAAACTCCTCAAGAAAGCGAGATTGGGCGAAGTAATTATTTTGGACGTCAGACCAAATGAGGAATATATTTCAGGCCACATACCATACGCTCAGTCTGTTCCCTTAAGCCAACTCAAGAATCATCTTGTGCGATTTTCGCCCGATAGAATGATTGTTGCTTATTGCCGGGGGCCGTATTGCGTTTTAGCCCAGGAAGCGGTCAAAATTCTTCGCAATCATGGGCTTGAGGCCATGAGGCTGGCTGATGATCCATCATCATGGGCGGAGGCTGGTCTGTCCATCGTTGCAGGAGAAAAGTAGTCAAGTAGAGGCATTGAAAGAATCATGAAAATAATAATTATTATGAATGACCCACCCTATGGCGCCGAAAGATGCTATAATGCTCTAAGGCTGGCAATCTCTTTATCAAAACAACATGGTGTGGAGTTGCGGGTTTTTTTCATGGCTGATGCCGTTTCCTGCGGCAAAGCGGGTCAAAATACGCCTAATGGATATTATAATATTGAGCGGATGTTGAAGTCGCTGGCCATGAGGGGAATTTCCATTGGCTGCTGCGGTTCCTGTATGGAAGCGCGCGGACTGGTACCTAACGATTTATTACAAGGGGCGCACAAGAGTTCGATGGAAGAGCTAACCGAGTGGACATTATGGGCGGACAAATCGATAGTCTTCTAAAGAAGTGAATGCAACGAAATTGCAGCAGGATCGCGACGCCAATTCGCGAGAGAGGATGGTTTTTAATTTATGGGATCAAAAAATATTGCAATTATTGGAGCTGGTACAGGCGGCCTCATAGTAGCAAATGAATTAAGGCGAACACTTCCTTCTGATCACAAGATTACCGTTATAGAAAAGGAAAGCAATCATGCTCTGGCGTCATCTTTTCTATGGCTAATGATAGGAAAACGCAAGCTTCATCAGATTTCAAGTCCCGTTTTCCATCTCTTACGACCAGGCATCGAATTCATAACCGCGTCTGTAAAGAATGTCGATCCGTCAAAAAAAACCATCGATACAGACTCCGCACAGATCTCCTATGATTATCTGGTAATAGCGGCGGGCGCCGAGCTGGCATTCGATACCATACCCGGATTCGATAATAATACCGAGACTTTTTACACGGCCAAAGGATCGGAAAAACTTTATGAAAGACTTGAAAGTTTTCAAGGTAGCAAAATAGCCATTGTCGTCGCCGCTATGCCCTATAAATGTCCCGGCGCTCCTCACGAAGGCGCGATGCTCGTCGCAGATTTCTTTTGCGCGAAGCGAAAAGATAAAGTGGAAGTACATCTGTTTACGCCTGAACCGCAACCTATGCCGGTTGCCGGTCCCGAACTCGGAGGTTTGATTAAACAAATGCTGGAGTCCAAAGGGATTGCCTTTCATCCATTACATAAGTTGGCCAGTCTTCAATCCGCAGATAGGAAGTTGACATTTGAAGGAAATCTAAAATTCGATTATGATATGTTGATTATGATTCCTCCTCATCGCAGTCCTCAATTCGTGCGTGATTCGGGAATCGGCAATGAATCCGGCTGGATACCGGTCGACAGAGGCACATTGATGACCAAGTTCGATAATATTTTCGCTATTGGTGACATTACGGCAATTTCCATCCCGGGCCGCTGGAAGCCGGATATTCCCCTTATGCTTCCGAAGGCCGGGGTATTTGCCCATTCCCACGCACTTATTGTTGCCAAACGGATAGTCGATAAGATTCAGGAGAGAAAAAGCGCGAGCATTTTCTGTGGCGAGGGTTTTTGCATGTTGGAAGCCGGCGAGGGCCTCGCAGGATTTGCATACGGAGATTTTTTCGCGGAACCGTCACCAAAAGTACAACTCAAAAGGATTGGCAAAAGTTGGCATTGGGGCAAAGTTCTTTTTGAGAAATGGTGGTTGGCGCCTCGCGGTATACGTAAAGAGCTTCTTAAATCAACAATCGAAATAGGCGCAAAAATACTCGGTGTGCCAATTCAACTTTAGGAATTCATACTACCTGTTTTGCAGCTGGTGGGCGACTGAGGATTACAAAGCTACTTCACCCCCTTGTGCACCGCAATCACCCCGAAAAACATCCGTTTGAATTCGACTTTCCCAAATCCGGCCCGCCTGATAATTTCCACAAATTCTTCCGCCTCATAGAATCTTGGTACCGTTTGTGAAAGATAGGCATATCCCGCCTTCGAGCCGGAAATCATCGCTCCGATTCGCCTCACAGAAAGTTTGACATATAGATGCATGATCCATTGAATCAATCTATATTTCGGCTGGCTGGTTTCCAGATTTACAAATCGCCCGCCCGGGCGCAGGACGCGGCAAAATTCCGTTAGATGCGCAATCAAGGCCTCCCTATTCGTATTCAAGTTGCGGGTGGCAAATGAAATGGTAATCAAGTCGAGGCTGTTATCAGGGAAAGGAAGCGATCTAACATCCGAAATGATAAATCGAATTTCCTTTGCCGCCTTTTTTTGCGCCGCCATTTTCAGCATCGGCAGGGAAAAATCAGCGGCAAATATTCTTGTCCCATTTTGACTGAATCGGCAGAGATTGGCCGCCATTTCGCCGGTGCCGCTACAGGCATCGAGCCACCGTATTCCGCCCCCTTCAGCGGCAAGCCGCGCCGCCTTTCTGCGGCAAACAATATCCATCCCGAGAGTCAAAACATGATTGACCAGTTCGTAAGTCCTTGGGACTTCAGCAAATATTTTTTGAATACCTTTGTTCATATTATTAATTCGACAATTGACCAAAGATACGGAACATTTCAGAATTTTCAAGATGATAGATTTAAATAGAAGGGGCGCATCTCCAGCGCCCATAGATGACCTGTTTT
>CAZCFT010000123.1:0-2207 GCA_964498015.1 uncultured Ignavibacteriaceae bacterium | reverse complement strand
GGGATATTATCCCATTCCTGTTCTCCTGCCGACGTATTATATTATGATTCAAATGCAGAAAATCGCTTTTAAAATAATCGGGATGGACTGCGCCGAGGAAGTCGCAATACTTAAGAAAGAGATTGGGCTACGTACTGAGGATGGGGGAAATCTCGATTTCGATATCCTCAATGGCAAAATGATAGTTTCATCCGATAAGGAAGATATCAATCAGGACGATATAATCCGCGCCGTCAGACGCACCGGCATGACGGCTGTTCCTTGGGAAGAATTCCGTAATTCACAGATTCCTATTGCCAATAGCGGGATTTGGGCAAGACGAGGACGATTGGCGACGTGTTCTATAAGCGGTCTCCTGCTCATAGCCGGTTTTGTGACTCAGGCCATATATACCGGTCATATTCTTACCGCGCTTTCAGGCGACAGCAAAGAAGCCCCCCTTACGATTATCTTCTTTTTTGGCGCGGCCATTGCCGGCGCATGGTTTATTGCACCCAAGGCTTGGTTCTCCCTTCGAAAATTCCGCCCCGATATGAATCTTCTAATGTCCGTAGCCGCTGTGGGGGCCATGATTCTCGGCGAATGGTTCGAAGCGGCGACCGTGACATTTTTATTTTCTCTGGCGCTGTTGCTGGAATCATGGAGTGTCGGAAGAGCGCGAAAAGCCATTGGGGCGCTGATGGACTTATCGCCCGCAATGGCCCGCGTGATTTGTCCGCATGACGGCAATATTGAAGAAATGCCGGTACATGAAGTTCTTCCCGGAGCCGTGGTTATTGTCCGGCCCGGCGAGAGAATCCCGCTGGACGGAATTGTTACCAAAGGAACCAGTTCGGTCAATCAGGCGCCGATTACCGGCGAATCATTTCCAGTTTCCAAAACCATTGGCGACGACATATTTGCCGGTACGATCAACAACGAAGGAGCTTTTGAATTCAAAGTCACTCGGCCTGCCACTGATACGACCTTAGCGCGAATAATTCATTTGGTTGAGGAAGCCCAATCGCGGCGGGCTCCCAGCGAGCAATGGGTGCAAAAGTTCGCCCGATATTATACGCCATCCATGATGGGACTGGCGATTTTTATCGCCGTATTTCATCCGTTGGTCTTTGACGGCAATTGGGCTCGTTGGTTCTATGAGGCTCTGGTAATACTTGTCATCGCTTGTCCTTGCGCGCTGGTTATCTCGACGCCGGTCAGTATTGTCGCTGGATTAGCTTCTTCTGCCCGCGCTGGGGTTTTGATAAAGGGCGGAGCCTATTTGGAGGCGCCCGCTCATTTGAAAGCAATCGCCATCGATAAAACCGGCACGCTTACTCACGGGCATCCGGAAGTGCAGGAGATAATTCCTTTTAGCGGCCATACGCCTGCCGAATTATTGGCTCGCGCCGCCGCGCTGGAATCATTCAGCGAACATCCGCTGGCCAGAGCGATTCTTCGAAAAGCGGAAGGAAATAATTCTGGCATCGCTGTCCCGCAGGAATTTTGCTCTATTCAGGGCAAGGGAGCCGAGGCTTTCATTGATGGCCGACTTTTCTGGATTGGAAGCCATCGGCTCATTCATGAACGGGGAGGCGAAACGCCGGAATTTCATGCTAAAGCCGAAGAACTTGAGAGAGCGGGACATTCAGTTATCGCAATCGGCAATGATAATCATATCTGCGGATTGATAAGCGTTGCCGACAGTATCCGCAGTCAGGCAAAGGAAATGATTGCCGAACTGAAAAAGGCCGGAATCAAACATATAATCATGCTGACCGGAGACAACAATGGTACTGCAAAAGCGGTGGCATCCGCTACCGGCGTTGATGAGTTTCAGGCTGAACTCTTGCCTGAAGATAAGGTTATAGTAATTGAATCTCTGATTAAGAAATACAAGAATGTCGCCATGGTTGGCGATGGGGTCAATGATGCTCCCGCCATGGCGGTATCATCGATTGGAATTGCTATGGGAGCGGTGGGAAGCGATGCCGCTATTGAGACGGCAGACATCGCTCTTATGTCGGATGATTTGACGAAATTGCCCTGGCTGATACATCATTCACGGCGCGTTCTGTCCGTAATCAAACAAAATATCTGGTTTGCACTGGGACTAAAGGCTCTATTTCTGGTTCTTGCTCTGGCCGGGCTTGCCACACTTTGGATGGCGATTGCGGCGGATATGGGGGCCTCCCTTCTCGTCATTCTCAACTCTCTGCGGCTTCTTC
>CAZCFT010000122.1:0-6394 GCA_964498015.1 uncultured Ignavibacteriaceae bacterium | reverse complement strand
TATGTCAAACGGTATCATACCCGAGAGATTTGGGCACAGAAATATCTTGATCTTATTGGCAAGATAAATGGTTCATAAGTCGCTGAAGAATGATTCTTTCTTTTTAATCTTATTAAAAATACAGACATTGCTTTCTGCATGATGCACCGATGTCAGGGTTCCAAATGCTTATTGGCCGATTGGGGCATAAAGGGGAACGATCTCGCCCTCAAATGCGTCTCTAACGCCCGAAATTTCTTCTTTTTTCCAGACGATCACCCTCATCTTGTCGTGGGGAATCAAGCTTAGATCAACATCTCCAATATGGCGATATTCTTTTTCGGGCAGCCAAAACCCCTTTGTGCCTATATTCTGAAAATACGGGCGGTTATCTTCTTCCAAATATTGATACATCTCTGCATTGCCATAGAATACTTTTTTTACGCCGAGTTTTTCCGCAAATGATTTTTCAATGGCAATACCATATGGTTCAAAAGTCATTTCCTGATAGCGGGCGCGCCATTTCATCAGCCCGACAGCTTCCGACGGTTTAAGCGCCGAAAAAGCCACCGCGGATATCCCCTTACGATAACGCTTCGATGAGCCCCGCAGTCTCTTCTCATTCAAAATTCTTTTTAACGTATCATATCCGCTTCGTGTGTACCTATCGGTCGAGCGCACTATGTCGTTATAGTAGATATAGAGCGTTTCCCCCGGCCATGCCGTATTGCGGGTCTTAGTCCAATGTATTATATAATTGTCAAACAATTCTTCGATATTTCTGTCAATTCCGATCGGGTCGATTTTGATTTTGCACGGACGGCGCGCGGTCTCATATTTTACCTTAAAATCATCAACTATTCTCAACTGCTCGCCCTGGGATTCTGCCATAAGCAAATCCAGATTTCCGCCCGTTCTAAGCGAAATAGGAAAAACCACTTCGGCGTCGTGCAAAATTATGCTGTCGCGTTTTGTTTGAAAGTTATTGGAATTTTGTCCTGCCGTATCTGTCTCAATAAATCGCCATTCTACCAAACTTTCATTTAAATGAAATTGCTCCGTGCAAAATCTTATTATCCGATCATGCTCTGCCCCTCTTTCCGCAGGCAGATAGATTATTTGACCTGCCCCAAACTTTGAGGCAAAATATAAGGGAATTTCCCAGGAATTCATCCCCACTGAGGTCAGAAGCAGATACCCCTGGGAGACGGCATCTTTGATCGCCAATCCCGCGTTAATAATCCATTGATCGTTTCCCATCGGCCTGGCGCTCTGGCGCGAATTAAGGATGAGCGCCTTTTTCTTTGGAATTCCACCCATAGAGAGAAAATATACTGCAGGAGGTCAATTAATCAAGCTCTCAGATTATTGCAAAATATCGCAATCTGTATTACCTTTCCGTCAAATGCCGGATTTACCAACCGGCCTTAATTTGCTTTTAAAGGATTGCCAGACTGAATAATTCGATTCCCCACCTTGGCGAGAGCTTGGCTCTTTTGACCGCATTGACCTGGGCCTTCGCTGTGATTCTATTTAAGAAGAGCGGCGAGAAGATGCACCCTCTGGCTCTTAATCTCTTTAAGAATATTCTGGCGTTCACCTTGCTGATTCCAACTATCTATATTGCAGGTGAGACTCTGTTCCGTGACGCTCCCGCGCATGACTATATACTTCTCCTGATAAGCGGTTTCTTGGGAATAGGCATCGGTGACACTCTCTTTTTCAAGAGTCTGAATCTTCTTGGGGCCGGGCTTTCATCTATAGTCGCCTGTATGTATAGCCCATTCATTATTATCCTTTCCGTAATATTTCTTGGGGATAAGCTTACCGCTTACCAGATTATTGGAATACTGATGATTTTGTCGGCCGTACTCACCGCAACGGGGAATAATGGCAGACATCCTTTAAGCCGTCGCGACCTCTGGCTGGGCATTTTGTTTGGCGCTCTTGCCAATGCCTCCACGGCTGTCGGGGTGGTCATAATCAAGCCGCTTCTGACAAATTCTCCACTTCTCTGGGCTACTGAAATGAGGCTTTTCAGCGGCATGGTAACTGTAGCCATAGTATTGTGGTTCCATCCAGCCCGTCAAAAAATTACCCAACCTTTGATGAATAGCCGCCAGTGGTTTTATACCTTTTCCGGCTCATTTGCCGGAGCATATCTTTCCATGATAATCTGGCTGGCCGGAATGAAATTCACTCAGGCCTCAATAGCGGCCGCGCTTAATCAGACAAGCAATATCTATGTCTTTATTTTCGCAACATTTCTTCTCCACGAACCAGTTAATTTGCGGCGAATAGTTGGCATTCTATTGGGCGTAGGCGGGGCGATTTTGGTCACTTTTGGATGATCTTCTCTTACAAATGAGCCTTGCATTTTAGTAAGTCATTGTTATTAAATAAAATAACACCCATCGAGAAATACTGAATATAGTTAATATATTTATGAAATAACATTAATATATTTAATATATATATTGACAAACTCAAATATATACCTTATATATTATTAAGAATATCATTTTGGAGGAGATATGGCCAATAGTTGGCAGGATTTGACAAAATTGACTTCCAATGAACCACTGATTATCCAAAAAGTAAGGCTCACCCAAAAGGGCATATCAATTGAGGGGGAATTTGAGCTCCCCCCAATGGCGAAACTTACAATGGAAGATCAAATTTTTGTAGCCGCTTTTGTCCGATGTCATGGGTCGATAAAAGAGATGGAGGCTCTTTTCGGGGTGAGTTATCCTACAATTAAAAGCCGGCTCAATCGAATCGGCGAAAAACTAAACTTTATAAAAATCGAATCAATCCCACCTCAGGACGAAATATTGTCACGGCTCGAGCGGGGGGAAATCACAAGTAAAGAAGCGATAGAGCTTTTGAAGAAAAAAACTCTTTAACCAAAATACTATGGAGGCATTATGAACGACGAACGTCGCAGGATTTTAAACATGCTGGCCGGGGGGAAAATTAACGCTGACGAAGCAGATCAGCTCCTGGATGCTTTATCGATCGACAAAACAGAAAAGCAGAAATCAGACGAACCCGGGTCTGAACCGAAAAGTAAACCGAAATGCTTTAGTATCTTCGTCGATGAGGCTGGCTGTGGCGAGGGAAAAGGCGAGAAGGTCAACATTCGAATTCCGCTTCAGTTGATCCGTGCCGGCATGAAATTCGGCTCTTGTATCCCGGAAAAAGCCCGGGAAAAGATCAACAGCGTACTGAAAGATAAGGGAATTGATGTTAATATTAATGACCTGAAAGCAGAACAGCTTGAGGAATTCTTTACGGCTATGAAGGATTGTTGCATCGATATTGACAGCAGTGAAGGAAAGGTTCGGATGTGTTGTGAGTAATTGGCGATAAGTATTATGATTTTATATCTTGGCAGGGACTGAATATTATTATTCGGTCCCTGTTTTCTTGAAAAAGCTCTCTTTTGTTTTGCCGTCCCCCGCTCTTGACTTAAGCGGTCCGTATTATTAAATTTATAAATGCGTGTTTCTTCCGGTCATAGTAGATCAATCAAAATTATATATGAGGAGTACATTAAATGCCAAAGAGCTTACCCTTTTTGCTTCTGACTATCCTCCTGATTTTTGCGCTGACCGTTCTTGGTCAGACAGGGGAAATCAAGATGGATGTAAAGAAGCATACTCTTTCCAATGGGATGAGAATTCTGGCGCTGGAGAATCACTCGGCCCCGGTATTTTCTTCAATTATCCAGTTTAATACCGGCGCTGTCGATGAGCGCCCCGGTATTACCGGAATATCTCATCTTCTGGAGCATATGCTATTCAAGGGGACTAAAACAATTGGGACAGACAATTATCAGGCGGAAATCCCCATAATGGCGAAAATTGATTCGCTCGCTCATTTGCTTCGCTCAGAACAGGTGAAATTGCAGAATCCTTTCAATCCGCAGGATTCGACTCTGATGAAAAGCCTGAGACAGCAGATTGCCGATGCCCAGGCTGAGCAGAAAAAATATATCATAACCGAGGAGCTGTGGGATACATATGTAAATAATGGCGGAACCGGACTAAATGCCTCAACCGGCAATGACCGGACAGAGTATCATGTTTCGCTTCCCAAAAACAGGCTTGAGCTTTGGGCGTTTCTGGAGTCCGACCGACTGGCAAATATCGTTTTCCGTGAATTTTATTCTGAGCGCGATGTTGTGATGGAAGAAAGACGCCTCGGCGAAAATGAACCCCGAAGAAAATTAGATGAAGCCTTAAGCGCTACAGTTTTTTGGGCATCGTCATATAAATGGCCGGTAGTCGGCTGGATGAGTGATATTCAGACCATTACGCGCGAGGATGTAGAGGCTTATTTCAAATCGCATTATTCACCCGCTAATGCGGTAGCGGTGATAGTCGGCGATGTAGATGCAAATGAGGTCTTCAAGACCTGCGAAAAATATTTTGCCTCAGTACCTTCTCAGCCCACCCCGCCTTCGGTTGTGACTCGCGACGCCCCCCAGCAGGGAGAACGGCGTGTTGAGATTGAGCATGAGTCAAATCCGATAGCTTTCGTGGCCTGGAATACCCCCCAAATCGGCGACCCCGACCTCCCGGCGCTGGAGGTGGCCGCAAATATTCTTTCCAACGGACGGACCAGCCGATTTTACAAAAACATTAAAGAGAAAAAACTCGGAACGGCATCCGCCAGCGTGGATGACGGCCGTTACCCGATGACCTTCAATTGCACCATTACTCCCTATGGCGATCATACCGTGGGGGAACTTGAGACCGCCATTTATTCTGAAATTGACCGCCTCAAGACCGAAAAGGTGACTGAGTGGGAATTGCAGAAGGTTCGCAACCAGGTTGACGCTTCTTTTGTCAGGTCGCTTGATTCCAATATGGGGCTATGTTTCAGACTTGCCGGTAGCGAAAGCGTCACCGGCAATTGGCATCAATTTATTGATTATCAGGACGCAATTAAAAAAGTCACCGCTGATGATGTCATGAGGGTGGTCAATAAGTATCTGGTCAAGAAAAATCGGTCGGTGGCATATATAGTCAAGACAGAGAGCAAAAAGACACAAGCGCCGGCAGGCAAAGAAAGCTGAGGGGATGAGGGAAATGAAAAGAATATTAATATCATCAATAATTGTACTGGCCGCTATTTCTATATCCTTTGGCCAGACGGAAGTCAAGGAATCTCCCGGCTCGAAAATTATTAGCAACATCACCGCCGGAAATATTCAACTGACTATTCCGGAAGTTGGACGGGATGTCGAACGAGCGGTTCTTGATAATGGATTGATTCTTTATTTGTATGAAGACCATCGGATTCCATTGTTAAACTTAAGCGCGGTGATCAGATGCGGTAGCATTTTCGACCCGCCGGAAAAAGATGGATTATCGGGCATTGTCGGGACAGTGATGCGCAACGGCGGCGCTAAGACAATCAGCGGCGATTCCCTGAATATTATTATGGAATATATTGGCGGCTCTCTGGAGACAGGGATCAGCTCCGAAAGAGGCTCCGCCTCTCTTAGTGTCCTCCCAAAGGACATTGATTTAGGACTAAGTCTTTTTGCCGACCTGATTCGCAACCCATTATTCCCTCAGGATAAAATTGATCTGGCCAAGTCCGACATCAAAAATAATATTAAGAGGCGCAATGACAGCCCCGGCAATGTGGTCGGCAGACATTTCAGTAATATGATTTATGGAGATCATCCTTTTGGCCGGGCGCTGGAATGGGCGTCGGTCAAAGGAATCACCCAGCAGGACCTGATTGATTACCATAGGAAATTTTTCAATCCCAATAATATAATGATAGGAATCAGCGGCGATTTCAATAAGGCCGAGATGGTTGAGAAAATCAAAAAATACCTCGGTGATTGGCCAAAGTCCGATACACCTATTCCCGCCTATCCTGAAGTTGAAGTCGAATATCATCCGGGAGTCTATGAAATCTGGAAAGATATCAATCAGGCTTTCTTGAGAATCGGCCATCTGGGAATAAAGCGCGATAATCCCGACCGTTATGCCGTTCAGCTTCTCAATTTCATTCTCGGCGGCTCGTTTACATCAAGACTCACATTAAAAGTGCGTGCGGATGAGGGGCTGGCGTATCATGTCGGCTCGAGTTTTCCGACGGGAAGCCGTGACTACAGCGCTTTCAGCGTCGATTGCCAGACCAAAGGAGCCACTGCCTACAAAGCAACGCGCCTGATTACCGACGAAATCGAGAAAATTCGCAAAGATGGAGTCAGCGAGTCAGAGCTTAAGGACGCCGGCGATGCCACTATCAATAGCTTGGCATTCAATTTTGATACTGCGCATAAAATTGTAATGAATCTTTTATCGCTTGAGTATGACGGGTATCCGGCGGATTATTACAAAGGATATTTTGATTTAGAAAAAGCAAAAAAAGAAAGAGATAGATTAAA
>CAZCFT010000121.1:0-6412 GCA_964498015.1 uncultured Ignavibacteriaceae bacterium | reverse complement strand
ATTTTGTCGGGCAAAATCCGCCGCCCTTTATCGAGAAGCTGAATGATATCCCCGGGATAAAAATAGTTGGACGAGTTGATGATGTTCGTCCTTATGTGCACAATGGAGCCGTCTATATTGTACCCCTCAGAATCGGGGGAGGGACGCGTCTGAAAATTATCGAGGCTTTAGCCATGGGGAAGGCGGTCGTTTCCACTCGGGTGGGCGCCGAGGGACTGAATGTAACCGACGGACAGGATATCATGCTGGCCGACACTCCTGAAGAATTTGCCGACAAAA
Source organism: uncultured Ignavibacteriaceae bacterium (assembly GCA_964498015.1). Classification (GTDB taxonomy): domain Bacteria; phylum Zixibacteria; class MSB-5A5; order GN15; family PGXB01; genus CAWEZN01. Next base: position 6,133 of record CAZCFT010000121.1, on the reverse strand, counting down.
TAATGGTCTTGATGCATGACGCCCAATTAAGAAATAAGCTTGGCGCCGCGGGAAGAAAACTGGTGGAATCATTCTACGGCTGGGACATGCTGGCCGATAAATTAGAACGATTCTTGATCGACATTGTGGGAGCCAAATGAAAATCCTGCATTTGCGAGCCTCCAATTTCTACGGCGGCCCGGAGCGGCAGTTGCATATTCACGCTATTCTTGCCGCAAAGGCGGGATATGATATTATTATCAGCTCATTTTCTGAAGAGGGGAAGTCTCCCCAATTCTTAGATATCATTGCCAAAGATGGAATTTCTACTCATCTTTTTCAAGTCGGGAGCGCCTACGACCGTAAGGCGATTAGACTGATAAGAAAGTACCTGATAGAAAATGAAATCAGCATAATATGCTCTCATGATTATCGATCCCACTTGATTGCCTTTTGGGGGACAAAAAAGACAAAAGCAAAATGGATGGCTTTTTCGCGCGGATGGACTGAAGATGATTGGAAGGTGCGCTTTTATCATCTTCTCGACAAGATATTTATAAGATTTGCCGACCACATCGTGGCGGTCTCGCAGGCTCAAAAACAGAAACTCGTCCGGCTGATGATACCATCAAATAAAATTACAGTGGCCTATAATAGTATAGAACCTGAGAGGTTGACGCCGATTGAAAGAATTAATCTGCGCAAGAGATTCAATTGGTCCGCTGAAGTCTTCATTGTCTTGGCAGGGGGACGATTTAGCCATGAAAAGGGGCAGGCAATATTAGTCAAGGCGGCGGCCTTGACTCTGAAAAGAAATAGTCGCCTGCGATTTGTACTATTTGGTGATGGACCTGATTTGGACAATATTAAGGCCGCTATCAAACGTATGCGTCTTGAAGATAAGATTATCTGCCCCGGTTTCGAAAAAAATCTTATGGGATGCCTGAAAAATGCTGATATACTAATAAATCCATCTCTGTCTGAAGGCTTGCCCAATATAGTACTGGAAGCGATGGCCCTAAGAATACCTGTTGTCGCAACATCGGTTGGCGGGGTTCCGGAGCTGATAACAGACAAGATAAATGGCCTACTTGTTCCATCGAATAATGCCGAAAGATTAAGCGAGGCGATATTGTATCTATTCAATGACGAAAATATGAGACAGAGTATAAAAAAAGCCGCTTTCGATAGAGTATCTGAATCTTTTTCATTCGAAAGGCAGATGGATATCCTTAACGGGGTCTATCAGAAGGTCTGAGGGACAAATGAAAAGCCTCATAAAGAAAGCGGTATTTGCCTTTTGCTATTATTCCGGTCTCTGGCTCTTATTCCGTTTTCTCAACCGGAATAAAATAGCCGTATTGATGTACCATGGCGTCACGGATAAAGATATCAATTGCTGGACACAGTTGCCAAAAGATAAATTTGAAATTCAGATGCGATATATCAGCAGAAATTATAGTCCCCGGCATTTAACGGATGCGGCGAAAATTCTCAGGCGCGATATTGCACCGTCGAAATATGCGATAGTTGTTACATTCGACGACGGTTTCAATAATAACATGACGACAGCGTATCCTATTCTGAAAAGATATTCAATCCCGGCAATAATATTTCTGGCCACCTCGTTTGTAGATAAAAACCCTCGTTTTGCCGGACTTTTATGGACAGATTATATTTTGGCCTTATTTCGCAATACAGGTTTGAAGCAGGTTGATTTAAGCGACATTAATCTGGGAAAATATGATCTAATAAATCTGCAGGACCGCCATCAAGCCAAAGAGACCGTCTGCCGGGCCCTGAAAAAACTCAATTATGACGAGAAGAATAGAATTATTGAGATTATCAGTTCAAGACTCGGAAACAAGATATCGTCCGATGATTACGAAATATTCCGAAGCCTTGACTGGCAAGATGTTTCTGTATTAAGCAAAGAACGGCTTATAGAATTTGGAGCTCATACTGTAAATCATGAAATTTTGAGTCGTATGCCGAAAAATGCGGCGGAAAAGGAAATAAGTGATTCACAGATAACCATAGGGAAGGCGACCGGTAAGCCGGTGAGCTTTTTCGCTTATCCAAACGGCACACGCGCCGATTTCAATAATGAAACCAAAGCTATCGCGGCCGAACACTTTAAGTGCGCTTTGACCACTATTGAGGGATTGAATTCTATAGGATCTGATATGTACGAACTTAAAAGAATTAATATCGGCAATGACATAAGCATGATGGAATTCAAATTGCTTATTTCCGGCACGGTTGATTTTATCCGCCGCTTCATGTCGGGTACGAATAAATCCTATTGTAAATCCGGCCATTGACGGATAATTGAAATGGTTGTTTGAAAATGAATATTGAGATAGCAGATACTTTCGACAAATTTCTTGCGCTGGAGCCGTCCTGGAATGAGCTCTTGAAAAAAAGCTCGGCTGATAATCCGTTTTCAACTTTCGAATGGTGCCGCGCCTGGCTCGAGACTTTAAGCAAAGATATTGAGCTCCTGATCATCGTAATAAGAGACGAAACGACAATAAAAGGGATTGCTCCATTTTGCATAAGAAAAAATAGGATTATTGCTTTTATCGGGTATCCTCAGAATGATTATGCGGGCTTGATACTGGGAGAAAGCATTCCCGAGTCTCTGGACCTGATCGCCAAATACCTGTCCGGCATCAAAAGCAAATGGAATAAAATCATCCTTGATCAATTTGCCGATGGGAATCCCCAAATTGAGATGCTGGGAAAGGCTGTTGGGCAGTACAGCCTTCACTATAGAATCGAACCATCCGATACCTGTCCGGTTATGATCATTACAGATAGAGAAGCCGCCAGAAAGTTGTATCATAAGCGAGATATCACCAAGAAAATCAATTGGTTTAAGAAAGAGGGGGATTTTCAGTACAATATCTACGCTGATACGGACACAGCTCTTCAACGCCTCGACGACCTCTTCACCCAGCATATTTATCGCTGGAAAGGGACATCTACTCCCAGCTATTTTGTGAATGACAGCATGAAACAATTCTATAAGAAATTCATGCTATACATGAATCCAAAGGGATGGGTGCAGTTTTCCAGTCTCACGCTTGATGATAAATTTCTGGCGCTTTATATCAGCTTTGAATACAATAACGCCCTTTATCTATATAAAACAAGCTACAACCCGGATTTTTCCAAGAAATCACCCGGCCATGTTATATTAAGATATCTTTTTGATTATGCCTTGGAGCGGAATCTTATGGCGCTTGATTTCGCCCGAGGGGACGAGGGGTACAAAGATAGATTTGCCAACGCCGTCAAGAAAAGCAGACGTCTGATTATTTATAAGAGCGGGATGGCAAAGTTTCTGGCGGATTCCTTTTTTTCTTTCCGGTATTCCAAGGCAGTGGATATTATATATAGAAATAAATTTGCCCTGAGGATAAGGGAAAAGCTATTTTAGTTTGGATAATATGAATAGTAAGACAAAAGGGTTCTGGAATTTTCTGCGCCATGCCAAATGGGATTTTCAGAATAAAAAATTCTATTATAAACAGGCCTTCTATTCATGGATTCCATGTGATGTGGGATTCATTTTAAGATACCGGCTTTATAAGAAATTCCTAAAGTCATTGGGCGAGGAAACGCTTTTCTATGAAGGCGCCTATATTCGAAATCCCCAGAATCTTTCCATCGGCCATCATACTGCTATTGGTGTGGGTAATGCGTTTCAGGCGGCAGGATATATCACTATCGGCAATTATGCGATATTTGGTCCGGGCGTCAAAATCTGGACATCAAATCATATCTATGCTGATCCGAACACGCCGATTCTTGAGCAGGGATCGGAATTTAAGGAAGTTGTTATCGGCGATGACAGCTGGATTGCCGCCAATGTCTTTATCATGCCCGGGGCCCGAATCGGAAAAGGATCCGTCATTTCTGCCGGGGCTGTGGTCGGAGGCAAATCATATAAAGATTACTCTATCCTTGCTGGAAATCCGGCCCGTGTCATTGGTTTTCGCAATCAACAGCCTTCTTCCAAATCAGCATCTTCGATACCCGCAAAGGAAGAATAAATTTTGCCTTTAAACTTTCCACTGGCAAAGACCGATGAACAAGAATGATAAAATAAACATTGCCTATCTCATCGATCGAATCCCCAGCCCCAATGGCGGCACTGAGGGGCAATTGCTGATGTTGCTGAAAGGTCTGGATAAGAGGAAATTCTCGCCTCATCTGATTTGCCTTCGCGGTTCCGAATGGCTTGACAACAACCCTCTTGAAATTCCGGTTATGATATTAGGTGTAGGCCGGCTTCTCAGTTTCAACGCTCTAAAAAAACTATTTGCATTTCGGAAATTCTGCCGTCAAAACAATGTTGACATCGTGCAAACGTTTTTCATGGATTCCAATATCTTTGGCACAATAGCGGCAAAAGTGGCGGGATGCAAAATAAACATAGCCAGCCGCCGCAATGCCGGTTACAAAAATACAAAATGGCATCTTTTGATTCTCCGATTTCTGCGCACGTGGACCAGCTATTATTTGGCCAATTCGAAAGCAGTGGCCCGGATGGCAGTCGAAAATGAACGGGTTCCGCAAGATAAAATTAAAATTATCTACAATGGCCTTGAGTTGGAAAAATTCCGTGATATTTCGTTCGATATGAGAAATCGCCAGCGCTCTCAATGGGGAATTGCTGAGGATGAAATTCTCGTCGGTTCGGTTGCAAATCTTAGGAATGTCAAGAACCTTGATTTTTTGATTAAATATGCGGCGATTCTTTGCAAGGAATTCCCACAATTGAAATTTGTCGTAGTAGGAGAGGGACCCGACAGAGAAAAGCTCCAGAAATTGATTGACAATTTGGCGATTTCGTCGAGATTCTCTCTTGTTGGCAGATTTTCTGATGTTCTCCCCTGTCTGGCCGCTTTTGATATAGCGGTCCTCTGCTCCAAGAGCGAGAGCTTTTCCAATTCCATCATAGAATATATGGCGGCCGGATTACCTGTGGTCGCCTCCAATGTCGGCGGCATCGGCGAAGCCATAGAGCATGAGAAAACAGGTTTACTTTATGAAGTAACCGACGAAAAGGAATTTCGGGATCATATCAGGCGGTTAATTAATAATTGTGAGTTCGCACAAAAGCTCGGCAAGAATGCCAGGAATGAAGCCTTCTCGAAATATAGTGTCGAGAAGATGATCACTGAGTACGAAAATCTTTATGAGGATTTTATGTGCCGGACCCTTCTATGAAAATCAGGATTATCTCTAATATTTATGGGGTGGAAAAAATCCGCAGACAAGGATTAGGAATTGAACTTTGTCGCGATCCAAATGGAAAACGGAAATTACTCGCGCTGAAAAAGGTGTATCTCTTTCTGGTATTGATGAAAGACACAGGCCTCTATCAGAATTACTTACATCTTCGTTTAGAGCAATTTCGTGCAAAGGCGGCAGATGCAAAGTCCCTTGCGGAAACAATTTGGCAGTCCCTTTCCATTCCTGATTTCAAGATTCGTTGCGGGAGTCAAGGAAGAAGAATCGTTGCCGAGAAGTTCAACTTCGACGCACAAGTCAGGCAGATAGAGGAGATTATCGAACGTTATGTATGACAACCTGTTTCGAGCCGGGGAGTCCTATATTCCGTTGAGGCCTTGAGGTTCGTACGATGAGCGCTACGTCAAAATCAAACACGCCCAGGGTGAAGGTTCTCACCGATATTCACTCCCTCTCGGACTTCAGCACAAACGATCTCATAATTTCGGTTATCCCTCTCCCCAAGGGAAAGTCCCGGCTTGTCAATGCTGTCAAGAGCTTCATGGCGTCTTTCTCGTGCGACTATATACTGCTCAATTTTTCACCCCTGGAGCTTTTCTTGCTGGCGTTTTTCAAGATATTGATACCGGTGAATCGAGCCAGACTTGTCTCATTGGATCTCATCCTTACGGTTCCAACGAACGCTCGAGATCACGTGATGCACCCACTCAAGGTAATGCTGTTGAAGAAAGTATACCGATTTCTGATGTATTTTAGGAATACTACCGGGTATCAAAAACTCTATCGTATCAATCCGGGCAAATTCACATACATACCGTTCAAGATCAACTCAATTGAGCATGTGCTAAAGCAGCAAATATCGGATCAAGGGTATATTTTCTGTGGCGGG
>CAZCFT010000120.1:829-6646 GCA_964498015.1 uncultured Ignavibacteriaceae bacterium | reverse complement strand
CAACGGCAACACCGTTGCTCTGGTTATCGATACTAAGAATGCCACAGCCTTCACGGGCAACCTTCTGAACACCAACGGCACGATCAAGTCGGTTCAGGCTTCCGATGTTAATGGAAACCTCTATGCGGCCAAGATTGTACCGAGTGCATTCAGCGTTCGTAACTATCCGAACCCGTTCAATCCTTCCACCGCCATCGAGATGGCTCTGCCGGTTGCTTCCAACTGGACAGTTTCCGTCTATAACGTGGCCGGTCAGAAGGTGTTCGAGACCTCCGGATACAACGAAGCTGGCACCCACCAGGTTGAATGGAATGCCGCGGCTCAGGCTTCCGGTATCTACTTCTATAAAGTTGACGCCGGCAAGTTCTCCGCCACGAAGAAGATGGTACTCTTGAAGTAACCATACAATTTCCCTTGAGGGAGGCAGAAAGCCTCCCTCACGGGATAAAATAGGAGAGTAACTAACTGAGACTTTGATAAAGAAATTAACTTTGGGTTAAATATAAGGATTGCTTTGATGGTCCCCAAAAGCGGCAAATTGAATGTAAACGAGAAGCTTTGGGGTATTTTTATTTTAATAATCAAGAATCCGGCCTTTGACGGATCGGCATGGATTGCCCCTCTATTTACCTGCAACCATTTGCGCCATTTTGGTAAAAGAGGTAATAGAGATTCAAATTTACCCACCTCACAAAAATTAAACGGACTTTTTTTCTTTCAGGGGTTAGTTATTTGATCGTCGTTACGGTTTTGAGAGGGACGAAGGAAAATTTGCAACGTTTTGTAGCCCAATGTATAAGGACATTGAGTTAGGACTACAGAGAAGGTAAAAACTAAGAACTGCCCGCTGTTTTAGGGGCAGTTAGGATGGTAATAATAGGGCCGCAGTCGGTCTGATTATTGCTCAAAGGGTATGCGGTAAAAACAATTTTTTTGGCAGAATATGCGTTTGAAGCGTCTATACAAAATCACTGTTTTTTGCATAATTCTTTGCATGACAATAAGTTCATCTATTGGAATTAATGCGTTAGCGGGAAGTCGGTTAGCCGCAATACAAATCCGTCAAAGGCCGGATCAGGCTTTTCGACTGACGGAATCAAATTCGACTGATAACTATACTCTTTCCATAGATACGATTTCGGTTTACCCGGGAGAGCAAGCATTGGTCAATATGAATTTGCATAACCTGGCGCCGATTTCGGGGTTTGAAATTCTTTTTAATTATGATGTGACTGCTTTAAGTCTTGCGTCCATTTCGAATGCCGGAACTCGAACTAATGCGTTCGAATATTTCACTTATTGGTTTAATGCGGGCGGAATTCCCGGCGACGTGCATGTGTCAGGGATTTCAGACCTTGATTATAGCGGGACGCCCGGGAATCTGTTGCCGGGAGACGGTCCTATATTCAAGATTCTTTTTTATGCGACAAGCAATCAGGATTTTGCCGGATTCAGCATCCCGATTAATTTTGCATTTCGCGATATTCTCAATCATAGCGACAATACTCTGAAAGATTCCCTGGGGGGGCTGATTCCGCAGAGTTCTATTATATATAATGACGGCTTTGTTTCCATTCTCAAAGTTGCGGCAAGCGATCTTGGGGACATAAATTTGAATGGCATTCCGTATGAAATCGGCGATGTCATTTATTTTATCAATTATTTCCTGAATCCGGCCGGCTCTCCTCTGAGTCCGTTACAGAGAGCAAATTCGGATGTGAACCAGGATGGTTATTCGGCTACTATTGCCGATTTGGTTTATATTGTCGTCAAAATTGTCGGTATCGGTTCAGGCGGTCCTAAACTGAGATATGATGACGCCTCAAGTGTGGCCGTCAGTATCGACAGCGCCGCCGACCGCTTCAGCCTTAATTATGATTCCCCGGTAAATATGGGAGGAGCGACCATCACGCTACGGGCTCTGGAAAAAGTGCAAAATAATTTGATGTTTGAGTCAAAAATGAATGATGCCGGAATGATTTGCGATTGGAAAGTTGACGGCGACCTGATCAGGGTTCTGATCTATAGCGATGCGGGTCGCTCTATTCCGGCAGGGGCTAATAGTTTCTTCGCGATTGATAACTCTGGGGCTTTCAAAATTGAGAATATTCAAGTTTCTACGGCAGATGGATATATACTTCCGGTTTTGATGAAGGACGATATAAGAACTCAACTACCCGAAGGATTCAGGCTTTATCAGAACTACCCCAATCCATTTAATCCTTCGACAACGATCAGCTTTGATATGCCTGTAGTTTCCGATGCCACATTGATTGTGTATGATGTCCTCGGCAGGGAAGTCAGGACGCTTGTTTCGGGTCAACTCGGCGCCGGGCATCGTGAATTTATTTGGGACGGAAAAGATAATATGGGAAACGTTGTTTCCAGCGGGATATATTTTTACAGGCTGGAGACGACTGAGTATTCAGCACAGAAGAAAATGATGTTTATTAAATAGAGAAGGCGGTTTATATGGATCTAATTCCAATATTTGCTAAATACAGGCATTTCAATCTAATCAGACAGGCATGCGGGCTTATTCTGATGATTTCTATCATTTTTGCTTTGTCATCTGGAGATTTGTGCGCCCAGCAGATTCCGCTCGATTCTCCGTTTTATATGATTGATATCGGCGATTTCCAGGCAATGCCGGGCGCTATTGCCAAAATGCCGGTGCAGATAAAGAATGAAGAAGCGGTGGGCGCTGCTATTCTGAGGCTGGTATATGATACCACTGTCCTAAGCCCCGTGCGCCTTGCCGGTGGCGGGGTTGGGGGAGGTTCAAACAAGGTGTACGACAGCCTGGAATTAACCGGAAGAGGATGGGGAAGCACCATTATCGATAGTATGAATCTATTCTATCCCCCGAGTCCAGGCCGAACAGATACCGCTTATCATATGTGGGCGATGCACGACACTTTGGATGATTCAGTAAATGGCAATGCCATATTTGTCCAGTTTATCCCCCCTATTCCGCCATTTGACACTGCCCTATATAAATATTTTGAACTCCCTACAATCGCTATAAAAGCTGACACAGTAAGCGCGATCTTATATCTGCTGTTCACAGTTAATCCCAACGCCACAGTGGGCAGTTCGAGCACGGTTTATGTTCAGAATTATACGGGCCCATTTATAGGCGATTCTGTTCCGCGAAATCAACTGTCCAATGATTTGGGGACGGCGGTCTTCTACCCCGGCAAAGGTACGGGGCGCTTTACGGTGGGGGAACCGTTGCCGGTTGATCCCTGTCCTGATGACACCTGTCCGGACACATGCTGTACTGCGGGCCCCCCGGGTAACCATGCGCCGGTAGTGGCGGCCATTGTACCGTCGGCATACGAAATATATCAGGGAGACTCTGTGAAATTCACGGTGAGCGCCACGGATCAAGATGGCGATCAGTTGTCGTTGCAAGCGACGGGGCTTCCCGCAAATGCGTCATTCTTGCCGAGTAATCCGGTGACAGGAACCAGTTCAGTATCAGGTAATTTCAGATTTGTGCCATCATTTGCGCAATCAGGGAATTTCACGATAGATTTTCAAGCCACCGATGAACATAGCTCGGCTTCGGGCATAAGGACGGTGTCTATCAATGTAAAAGTCCTTGATATTGACCGACTATTTTCCACCTCAACTTATGGAGGCGCCCCGGCGGGCGGAATTCCCGGCGCCAGAGATATTATCTTCCCGATTGATCTTTCCACTTCCAAGACAGTTTATGGCGTCCAGTTTGATATGACTTATCCGGGCAACATTGCCAAGATTGATTCGATGGTTGTAACCGACCGAACGCCGGAGTATGTGGTATATGAGAATATCGGCCAATTTCCGGATGCGGTCAGAGTGGTGACATTCGGTCTTGACAACGAACAGGTCCTCCCCGGTTCCAGTTCGGCTATTTTGAATGCCTATTTGAAAATAGATTCGGAAGCGACCGCGGGCGACTATTGGATTCATTTGTTTGACGCTTGGGAATCAATCGACCCCAATCCAGCCATTCCGTCGCTGACATTGCGCACCGACTCCGGTATCGTGCAGGTAGATCATTTTGGGGACGTTAACCTTGATAAGTATGTCAATGTCGCCGATCTGGTTAATGTGGTGGCTTATATAGTGGGTACTTATGGACTGCCTCCGAGAAATTTCGCCACGGCTGATGTGGTTCGTGACGCTTTTGTGAATGTCATCGATCTGGTCGGAATAGTGAATCTCATATTTGGCCTTCCGGTCAATCCGTCGCCTGTTCAAAACAATAATAATGACGGTCTCTTTGCCACTTTGAAGATCGAGCATGATGATCTTTCCGCCGGACAGCTGACAAAGCTGAATGTTCGGGGCGAATTCCCTGATGACATCGCCGGCGTTCAGATGCAAATTGATTATGACCCGGATGCCATCGAAATCGATCGTCCGGAGCTGGCAGAGGCCTCCGGCGGGTTTTTTCTGGCCTATAATAATGACCACAATGGGCGGATAAGAATGGTCCTGTACAGCCGGGAGCCGTGGAAACAGGATGAGCTAATTCAGGCGGGCATAGGCGATATTTTGCGCTTGCCGGCCCGAATAAAACAGAATATCAGCGCTGATGACAAATCGCAAATTCGGATTACGGAAGCAACGCTTTCCAGTCCGAATGCGAAGGGGATTCCGGTTGAGGGAACCTCGCCGGCTTTGCCGTCAACATTCACTCTTTATCAGAACTACCCCAATCCATTTAATCCGACCACACGGATTGAATTTGATATAAAGCATGAAGGCGGCGGTCGGGTAGAAAATGCGGAATTACATATTTATAATATACTTGGTCAGCATATAAGAACTCTGGTTGACGGTTCAGTAATCGCGGGGCGTCATTCGATCAGCTGGGATGCGACCGATGACAGCGGCCGGCCGGTTTCGACCGGCATCTACCTGTACCGATTGCAGGTGGGCGATAGAAGCCAGACCAGAAAAATGCTGTTGTTGAAATAGGAATGGAGGAGACCGAAATGCTATACAAGAAGAAATACGGCGGAATATTACTTATAATATTGGTCTATGCCGCGGCGATGTCGCTGACAGTTCCTTCGACCGCAATGGCGCAGGCCAACCAACTCCCGGTACTTGCCCCGATTGGCCCGAAGAGCGTCAATGAGGCCGCTAATCTCAATTTTGGGGTTTCGGCAACCGATGCTGAGAGTATCCCGACTTTGACCACTTCGTTATTGCCGACCGGAGCCACTTTTATAGATAATCTCAATGGCACAGGAACTTTCGATTGGACTCCGACCTATTCGCAGGCAGGCATATATGATGTGACATTTTATGCGACCGATGATTCGGCCGCAGTCGATTCCGAGATTGTCACGATAACAGTTAATAATATCAATCAGTCTCCAATACTGGCGGCGATCGGGCCGAGGTCAACTGCTGAGGATGTGAACTTGAATTTTGGCGTGTCGGCGAGCGATCCGGATGGAACAACCCCAGCCTTGACAACTTCAGCTTTGCCGACCGGAGCGACTTTTATAGATAATGCTAATGGGACGGGGACATTCGACTGGACGCCTGGTTTCACTCAGGCAGGCGTATATAATGTTACTTTCTATGCGTCTGATGGTTCTTTGCTTGATTCCGAAATTGTAACAATTACCGTGACCGATGCCGGTAATCAGGCGCCGGTGTTGGCGGCGATCGGGCCGAGGTCAACCGCTGAGAATCTGAATTTGAATTTTGGCGTGTCGGCGAGCGATCCGGATGGAACAACCCCAGCCTTGACGACTTCAGCTTTGCCGACCGGAGCGACTTTTATAGATAATGCTAATGGGACGGGGA
>CAZCFT010000120.1:0-729 GCA_964498015.1 uncultured Ignavibacteriaceae bacterium | reverse complement strand
TATATAATGTTACTTTCTATGCGTCTGATGGTTCTTTGCTTGATTCCGAAATTGTGACTATTACAGTCACGGATGCCGGTAATCAGGCGCCGGTGTTGGCGGCGATCGGGCCGAGGTCTGTGGCAGAAGGCGGCAATCTTAATTTCAACGCGACAGCGTCAGATCCCGATGGCACGGCTTCGTCTATGTCGGCGGTAAATCTTCCTGTCAATGCGACCTTTATCGATAATGGAAACGGCACAGGGACATTCAATTTCAGCCCTGATTATACTCAGGCCGGAATATTGTCGGTGACATTCATAGCATCAGATGGTTTCCTCGCCGACTCTGAGATTGTTCAGATAACGGTTACGGATGTCAATTTGCCGCCTGTTCTCGCACCGATCGGGCCGCGTGCGATCACGGAAACAATCAATCTCAATTTTGCGGTCTCGGCGACCGATCCTGACCTGCAGACGCCTGCGTTGACGACATCCACTTTACCTTCAGGCGCCGCTTTTGTCGATAGCGCCAACGGCGTTGGCACATTTAATTGGACTCCGACCTTTATACAATCGGGGTCTTATAATGTGACTTTCTACGCCTCCGACGGCTCCCTGATAGATTCCGAGGTCGTTATCATAACTGTTAATGATGCCGGCAATCAACCGCCGGTTCTTGATCCAATCGGCCCAAGAACCGTTGCAGAGAATGCGAACCTAAATTTCCAGATAACAGCATCTGATCTCG
>CAZCFT010000119.1:0-6649 GCA_964498015.1 uncultured Ignavibacteriaceae bacterium | reverse complement strand
ATCTGGCGGCGGTTGGACTGAATGACAGAGACAACAATGTCGTTTAGCAGGCGATTTCTTCTCTAACCTCGATCGGTTCCGCTAAAGCGATTGAATATCTTTTGGCGCGCTTCACAAATGAAACCGACCGGAAGCTAAGGATGCAATTTATTGAATCATTCACCCGTCTGAAAAGCGATATTCTGGCAGATATGATAAGCGCCGAAATTGATACAACCGCAAGCGAAAATATCAAATCCGCAGGTGTAATCTATCTTGCCGCGGTGCGAGGGGCCGAATCGCTTCCAAAGATTGATTCCCTATTGGCCAAGGGGAACGCACTTATCAAAGCCGCTATCGCTCAGGCGTTGGGGGAAATAGGCGGGGAATATGTCAAACCGAGACTGATAGCGCTATTCAAAGATAGTTCTGTACAGGTGCGCTCGGCGGCTTTTGATGCGCTTGGCGCTATTGATGCGGTCAATGTTGATTACTACATAAAAACTGCTCTGGATGATTCCGATTTTGTGCCGGTTTGTCAGGCAATGGAAAAAATTGGCAAGTTGAAAAATACGGCCTATCTTCCACGACTTCTCGCTCTCATGAAAGAACACCGGGAGGGAAGCGCCGATATCAAGCGGGCGATAGTTTCTGCTGTTGGAGAAATACTGGACAGCGCCACTGTCGATTCGCCTGCTGAAAATATTCTTTATCATGGCCTTCAGGATAAAGATTATCTGGTCAGCCGTGAAGCCGCGCTAATCTATAAGGATAAACTTGGAATTGATAAATCCGCTTATATAAGCAAACCAGAAGGGCTGATTTCAAAGAGGGAAATAAAAGCATTTCTGGAAAAGCAGAAAGGAAATCCGCGGGCGCTAATTAGCACAGTGTACGGTGATATTGAATTGGAACTTTATGTCGATACCGCGCCGCTGACGGTCCATAATTTCATAAAATTGGCCAGGGCGGGATTTTATAATAATCTGATTTTCCATCGTGTGATCCCCGGGTTTGTCGTGCAGGGTGGAGACCCGCATGGCGACGGTTGGGGCGGGCCGGGATATAATATCCGATGCGAGTACAGCAATCTTCCGTTTGAGCGCGGCGCTCTCGGAATTGCCGCTTCCGGCAAAGACAGCGGCGGTTCGCAATTTTTTATCATGCTTGCCCGCCATCCGCATCTTGACGCAAAGTACACTCTATTCGGGAAAGTAATAAAGGGAATGGACGCGGTCGACAAAATAACCATTGGGAACAAAATAAAAAGCATTCAGATAATTGAGAAGAAGTAGGCGATGCGTCAAAGATTTCGCAGGGGTTTGCCGTCAAGGTCCGGCCCAGACGGGACTAATCAAACCCTGCACGACTTGCGCTTTGATAGTATCGTTTGGCCACCATATGGGTATAAAGAATAAATGAAATATTTGCCGCCCTGCGTCGCCGTACTTCTCATAATAGCTTCTGCAAAGACATTTGCCGGAACAACTCCCCCTATCGATTCTATCATTCAGAAGGTTCTATTGACACACCAAACCGCAATGGCCGAATTATCTGATCTCACCCTCGACATCGATTCGTATGAAAGACGTCTCGATGGCGACGGCAATGTCAAAGAGACCGCCAAACTTGTCAAGAAAGGACATCTAAAGAGGGTTGAAGGGGGCAAATTTCTGTACTGTGAAGATTATAATGAGTATTATATCAACGGTGAGAGGCAGGATCAGAAATCACTCAAAAAAATCACCAAAGAAAGACTGAATAGAAAGAAAAAGAGCCGTTCTAAGGATTTATCATTTGATATCACTACACCGCTTGAGCCGCAATTCAGGGATATTTATGATATAGTAGATCAAGGTCTCTCTGAGAAGGAAATCGAAGGGTATCCATGCTTTTTGTTGAGCGCAACAGTAAATGACAATAACACTGCGGGCAAAATTATGGATACTTTGGCCAATTATTTATTTTATATAGACACTCTGTCATATCAGATTGTGAAGGTCGATTTTGAACCGGCGCGGCTAATATCCAAACTATTTTTCAAGTTCAAGTTACTCAAAATGTCGATAAGCTTTGCTCCTTACGACAGCGCTCTTTGGCTTCCGAGTCATTTTCATATTGACGGGCGTGCGAAGGCGGCATTTTTTGTCGGAGTAAATTTTGAGGGGGAGGAATTTTTCAAAAATCCGGTGATCAATAGCGGATTGGACGATTCTCTATTTAAATCAGGCCATTGAATTTAATTGTGGAGCCAATATGAAAACCAAAGAAATAACCATCGAACTGCCGCCCGATTCCAGTTTCATTTTCGGGCAGTCGCATTTTATCAAAACCGTTGAGGATATTTATGAATCTATGATTGGGATATCGACCGTGGTCGAATTCGGGGTCGCATTCTGTGAGGCCTCGGGTCCCTGTTTGATTCGCTCCGATGGCAATAATGATGCCTTGATCAAAGCGGCAGAAACGACCGCCTATGATATCGCCTGTGGTCATACCTTTGTAATTTTCATGCAAAACGCCTACCCGATAAATTTCCTGCCCCGCCTGAAAATGGCGCCGGAAATTGTAAATATATACTGTGCCACCTCAAATCCTGTTGAGGTTATTGTGGCTGAGACCGAGCAGGGGCGCGGGGTATTGGCCGTGGTGGATGGGCTTATGCCGAAAGGGATCGAAACCGCGGACGACAAGAAAAAGCGGCATAAATTCCTAAGGGATATCGGTTATAAGAGATAATCAATTAGGGGAGGTAGGTTTCGCGCCTGCCTTTCTTAGGCGCTTGTTGGAAAAGTAAATGTTGTGACAAAGTGCTTCACTCATATTCATCGAGCACCCCGACCGGTCATCGCATGTTTGATACGGGACCCAGAAATCAGCAACTGATTTGCACTTATGAACTGCCCTCTGGGTTCCCGCTTGCGCGGGAATGACGCTTGGATGTACTATTGTGAAAATGAATGAACTATTCTCTGATATTATCTACTTTTTCAGCAAGCCCTTAGGCACGATGATCGGCAATTTGGGCTATTGCGAGGGTCACCGCCGCCATTCCATTTTCTTTATAGAAATACCCTTGACAGTATTAAATAATACTGTATTATACCGATAGATACGATAAAATCCGCCACGGAAAGGACGGTTTTTGCGATATGCCTGAGCTGATTAAATTCTTCACTACTGCTGAAGTCGCCGCGATACTTAAGATGAACCCGCAGGTCATTGCTCGAAAATTGCAGAAAGGGGAAATAACCGCCTATAAAATCGGCAAAGACTGGAGAGTATCTGAGCAAGGGCTTTTTGCCTGGCTGGAACAGCATTCCAATAAAAATCTGAATGATCCTGCCGCGACTGTTTTGAAGCGCTTTCTAAAAGACGGCCGTCTGACCGCGTTGCCGGCTCAGCGGAAGAAACGACGCTACCTGCTTGAATTTATCCTGCGCCGCTTTGAAACGAATCGGGTCTATTCCGAGAAAGAAGTCAACGCGATTATTCAGGAGCATTACGAGGATTTCTGTACGGTGCGCCGGGAATTTATTATGTCAAAAATGATGACCCGCAACGCCGGTAAATATATCCGCAACAGCAGTTATATATTTCAGAAATGATATTTAAATTTGTAGGGCACGGGCCGGCATAGCTTTCTCCATTGCGGGCTCGTGCCATTTTTTATCAGGGTTTGATGAATCAAACCCCTACGATTTATCAGCCAACTTCACAAATGGCTCGATATCTGCCAGCGCCCGATTCACCGCCTCAGTCCAGAATTCCTCTTTGGTGAGATCGACGCCCAAATGCTTCATGGCGACTTCCTCGCTGGTCATCTTGCCGGTGTCGGCGAGTAGCGCATGATAATTTTTCGCAAATGATGAACCTTCTTTTCGCGCCCGGTCATAAACGCCGTTGGCGAACAGATATCCGAAAGTATATGGGAAATTGTAGAACGGCGCATCTGTCATATAGAAATGCAGTTTCGATGCCCAGAACAACGGATGATGCCCTTCGATTGGGTCGAGAGTTCCCGCAAACGCTTTTTTCTGAGATTCGACCATCAGTTCATCAAGGCGTGTTCGACTGACCAGACCTTTTTTCCTCTCATCATAGAAGGTCTTCTCAAAGAGAAAACGGGCGTAAATATTAGATAATAAAGCATAGGCATTTTGGAGTTTCTGATCGAGCAACATCAGTCTTTCATCATCCGATGATGATTTTTCCAAAGCGGCATCGGTAACCAAGAGCTCGTTGAAAATCGAGGCTGTTTCTCCCAATGTCAATGGATAAAAGACAGCGAACAGAGGCTTGTCTTTTAAAACCCAGTGATGATAAGCATGCCCCAATTCGTGGGCGAGCGTGCTTAATTCTGAAAAACCGCCGCTCCAGGTCATAAATATCCGGCTTTCTTTTTTGACTGCAAAAGAAGTGCAGAATCCGCCACCGGCTTTTCCTGATCGGTCTTCGGCCTCGACCCATCTTTTATCAAGAGCCATCCGGGCGAAATCGGCCAATTCTGCGCTGAATCCCCCAAGATTCTCGATAATAAATTTGCCCGCCTCACCAAAGGCAAAAGTACGATCCGATTGTCCAACCGGCGCGCTCTGGTCATACCAGTTGAATTTATTGATCCCAAGAATCTTCTTTTTCGCATCAATATATGGAGAAAGTTTCTGACTTCCCTTGGCCACCGCACTCCACATAGCTTCTAGGGTTTCTTCCTTAATTCTGCAATTCAGAAGAGCCTCAAATAATGGCGAATCCCATTTTCTTTTTTCATACAGAGTGAGACGAAATCCACCCTGATAATTTAGAGCCATCGAGGCCAGATTGGCGCGTGATTCCCAGGCCTGTTCGATTTTTTCAAATGCCTGTTTGCGTATACTCCGATCGGGCGAGCTCATCTTGTTGGCCAATTGGCCGAGCGAGAGTTGTTTTGTATCCCCATTCTCCTTGAAATCTGCGCGAAGATCGCCGTACATTTTGTCGTATAATCTGTTCCAGGCATGATACCCATTGACTGCCAGATCGGTTGCGAAAGCCTCGAACTCCGGAGCCATTTTTAATTTTGCTATATCGCGCAATTCATTGAGGAAGAACGAAATCTCCTGCAGTTTCTTCGTCGATACAAATTTTTGCCATTCCTTATTTCCCTGTTTTTTGGCAAAAGCTTCAACTAAGACCATGAGTTTTTGAGCCTCTGACCGATAAACATCCATTTCTCCATAAATTTGATGGGCTTTCTCATCATTCACATTCTGGCTGACCAGACAGTGAACGTACGCGGCTCCCTCAATAAGCCGTTCCATCAGCCCTTGCAATTTGACAATAAGATCAGCCCATTTCGCGCGGCTGGAGTCGTCCAATTTCTGAGGAAGACGGTTCAATTTATCGGAGAATCCTTTCAGGTCTTTCTTAATTTCCTCTCGAAAGGATTTGTATTTCTCAGAGTCGCTTCCCCCGGGAAATATTGATTCGAGATCCCATGTAGGAACTTTGGCAGAATCTTCAATTCTTTTGGAATTATCGGGATTCATAGTTTTTGCTCCTGCTATTAAGTAGATTAAAAATGTATTCTTTTCATTACGGTAATTAAGGATTAATCTCCGCTAATTTCAAGCCTGAATTATACACAAATTTCTCCCCGATTCAAATAGAATTCATGATGCTAATTCCGTGATTGTATCATTTACCGGTTGCGGATTTTGGCCAAAGTTGTAAATTGTCACTCACGCATAGCTACCCTGCAGAATAAATATCCTTGCGGGGAATAAAATAAGGAGAGAATGATGGATATATATGATTTCGCAATGAAAATGGAGCAGGATGGAGAGGCATATTATAGGAAAATGGCCAACATGTCCGGAAATGCCGCACTCAAAAGCATCTTGTTGGAACTTGCAAAGGATGAAGTGAAGCATTACCATATTTTCAAGAAATTCAAAGAGGGCGATTTCTCGGTTGCTTCGGAGATGCAATCATCAAGCACGAAAGTTTTCCAGGGCGCTAAGAATATTTTTCAAAAATTATCATCCAAGCCGCAGACTTTTGATTTTGGAGCAGATGTGATTTCCACCTGGCGCGAGGCGCAAATGATTGAGAAGAAATCCGAAGATTTTTATCGCGATAAGGTCAAATCAGCTGAAAACGAAAAAGCCAAAAATACTATATTGCTTATCGCCGACGAAGAACACAAGCACTGGACACTAATTGAGAGTGTTATCAGATTCCTCGAGCGTCCCAAGCAGTGGCTCGAAAATGCCGAGTGGAATAATCTCAAAGAGTACTGAGCCGCGCGGTAGAATTATTTGATATTAATAGGAGTAGATAATGGGAAACTATAGAGTACCTGTCCCGACAAATGAACCGATTTATTCTTATGCCCCCGGTTCGGCGGAGAGGGAAAAACTGGTTGCGGCTATTGCCGAATTGAAAAAGACCAAAATTGACATTCCGATGATAATCGGCGGCAAGGAGATTAAGATTGGCAGTCCAATCAAGATAACATCTCCGCATAACCATTCGCTTGAGCTGGGGCAGTATTACCAGGGGGGAAAAAATGAAATTCAGATGGCCATTGACGCCGCTATGAAGGCTAAGAAGGAATGGGCTGACTATCCCTGGGCAGAAAGAGCAGCCATTTTTCTGAAAGCGGCTGAGCTTATTTCGGGACCTTATC
>CAZCFT010000118.1:0-6655 GCA_964498015.1 uncultured Ignavibacteriaceae bacterium | reverse complement strand
CGACAAGTCGGGGGAAAGGAAGCGACACAACCCGCAAGAGGATATTATGACACAGCCCCGTGAATGCAATTTGATATTATCGGCAATTGGGCGGCGGACCGCCTTTATAAAGATATCTTATTATATGGGTAATATCTTTCATATTTACTTTGCCATCGCCATCGGCGTCTCCGGTAGAGGGCGCAATGGGAGCAAGCCCAACCTTATAGAGGAAATTAATCAGATAAGTAATATCAAGCATATTCACTTTTCCATTTGCGTCCAAGTCGATACAGAAATCTGAGGAATAATTAAGAATCTCTTTCAGCTTTGTAATTGAAGAAAGCCGGTCTGTCCCGAGCCCAACCGCCATTTTGATTAAAACATACTGGCTGTCGCCCGGGCGAAAATCGAACGGGCCGCAACCGGCTGTCATTCTTCTATCGGAAGGCACAGAATCGAGATCGCCTGTTCCAAATATCGGATCACCGGGAAACATGAATTTTGTACCGTTGGAATAAGGCGAACCATATCTATCAATCCCCTGCATATAGAAATATGATTCCCAAGCATTATCAGGGTCTATCCCATTAATATATCTCGCTGATGCAGTCATACCGAGATTTTTGTAGTCTGCAATAAGCGAGCCGTCGAAGATGGCCGAATCGCCTGCAGAAGGAACAACCGGCCCGTAGATAAATTTGAATCCGATCGCAGGTGGTAGGGCGCCATAGGACTTATCATTATTGTCGGCGTTATAGCAGAAGAATATGTCATTTGAAGTATCAGTCCCTACAAAATCATCACCCGCGCCTCCCAAATCCGGGTCGCTCCAGAGAGACAAGTAGCAGTTATTGATGATATCACTGCCCTTGTTGAATATCTTGTATCTGATATAGATGCTCAACCCTTCGGGGCCAGTCGTCAGCATTTCAATCGGCGTTGCTGTGAAGCTGAAAGAATCAGGCTGAGGTCCCTTGCCGGTCGTGATTCGGAAAATTGTCCCTTCTTCCGGCAAGCTTTGATTGAATGGGGGTTGCTCGCCTCCATTCCAATTTACAAGAACGGTCCTGGCCAATATTTCGCGATCTGACAATTCATAGGTTCCACTCAGCATTTTTATCACGTCCTTTTGATAACCGGCCTGTCCGGGGGAACTATCGGAAGGAAAATACCAATAGACCCAGTCGGTGAAGGGGTCATCGTCGCCGCTTGATACGGAATGTTCGCCATCCCCGCCAAAAACATCATTTATACATCCCCATGATTCGAGATTGTAAGTGTTATCATTGCCTTGATCGAGCAAGCATGGAATCATGCGGACGTCATCGTTCGGATCATCCGGCGTTCCTATGCCAATTCTCCATAATTCGAATGGTACCCAAAGGACAGTGTAACCATTAAAACCTTCAATCGCATAACTTCCCCCCACTCCGGGATTATCATAGGAACCGGTGAAGCGCATTTCGTAATCCTGCCTGCCAATTCTGGCGAAATCTTGCCCATCACGAGTGACCCTTGAAATAAAGGTATCATAAGAACCGCGTGTCCCCCCTCCGCAACTCCCTCCACTGTCGGCGGTATGGAAAAGCCAGATACCGCCGCCAACCTGCTGTCTATCGGTCGGGAGTTCAGACGGAAAACCGAATGCTGTAGATGCGGCGCCTTCGGGCGGATCGAGCGGGCCGCTCGCATTGGCCACGACTTCAAAATTGGAAAAGCGCGTCGATGTTTCAGTAACAATGACTTTGAAACCATCAAAGACAGGGTAATTATCGTCACCACTAAAATTGGTTTGATTGGCGGCGAGAATCTGGCCGGTAGTCTTATTTATAAGACTCCAGACTTCAGTGGAATCGCTGAGAGTGTCGACTACGACCATGTATTCGTTGCCAGTAAGAGCAAGAGGGTCGGTGATGAGGGCGGAAACTGTTACCCGCGAATAACCAAGCTGGTTAATGTCCAAGAAATTTTCAAGTGGAATCACTATGGAACCATTCTTATCAGCCGCCCAAACGGTTTGTTGAACTTCAATCCCCAGCGGGGTTGTCGAGCCACTGTTATTGTTATGTTGATACAAGTCGGCATCATTATAGACGCACCATAGCATTCGGTCGCCCAGCATGATGGGATGCCCAAGCGGATCAACTGGAGCTCCCTGTCCCACCGGCCAATGGAGATAATCATAATTGGGATTTCCCGCAAGGCTGTCGCGGTATAATTTGTAAACTTTGAAATCCGGATTATCGGGGAGAAAGGTGCCTCCGACCATCGGGCCGGGTACATATTCATCGCTATATTCTGCAACGGCAACTCTTAATTGGCCTGTGGCCGAATCGATGCCACCAACCCACAAGCCGGCGGCATAAAGAGGGTAATTTATGAGGGAACCGCTTCTTATTGAAGCGGTGTCGACAAAGGGGAAAAAGGTACCGCAATCATAGCCGAAAAATCCGGATAAATCACGCCCAAAATTGCCATGATTGGTGACAAACATGAGAATTTTATTGGCATCGATAAACGAAGAGTTGTCTATTGCTCTACTTCTGACTTCTGATAATCCCTCTGGCGATTCTAATGGCGGCGCGGCCAAAGCAGAAAAAACCATCACAGCGAAAGTAAGAGTTAGAACAATCCTGTATGCCATAGTATCCTTTTCCAAAGAAAAGATATGCGGACAATGAGACAGATACTATCTCAGAGTCGATGGTATGTTTAAAAATAGACTAAATAGTGCGTTTTGTCAATGAGAAAAATCGTTTAGGGCTTTGATTTATAATATATGACTATTGCCATTCCGGCGAAAATAATTAGAGTTCCGAACCAGAGAAGATTTATGGCAGGTTTACGGGAGACATCAAGGATCAGTCTATCCGGAGAGCCGGACTCAAGCAGACCGGGAATGGCAAGGGTAACCGAACCTTCGCCGGCGCTGATATGTTCTATCTGGACGTCATAATTCTGACCGGCGAAAATTTTCACCGCCTGAGGCATCACACCTTCCCCGGTAGGGCTGGAAACCATTTTGGGTGTGACCGTTTCTTTTGTTCCCTTATAATCCACTTCCAATGTCGCCCCGACCGACATGCCGGATGCACCATGCGAACCCATATCAAAATTAACAAATTTGATATTGAAATCGCCGACAGTTTTGGATTCTCCCTTGCGGAGCGTCAATCCCCCAGCGCTCGGCATCTCCTGAATATCCTGAGGAGCGAAATATAAGTCATAGAAAAGATTTTTCTTGATATATGGTTTTTTCATCATCCCTTCCATCCGTTTGGCATAGAAAAATCTCGGGCGCGCCTGAATCTCCTCGCCGTCTCGGTTTAATGTCAACATGATTTCATTATTGTTATCCTCAATTGAACCGGCGGTTCCATTGTAGGTTATGCCATAATTAAAGGCGGTCTGCTGTTGGCCGCGCGGAATCACTACCTGCTTATTGGTAGAAAATGCCGACGATGCCAAGATTCCGACCAGCATCAGACCAAATCCAAAATGACAGAGATGCCCCCCTACCAATTCCGGGCGGCGTACTATATATTTTATGACCAGATTAATATGCGCTCCGGCGGCGGTCAGCGACGCTCCAATGAATATCAGATATTCGATCGACCGAACGCCAAGAATCATAGCCAGAATGACTCCGATGATTCCAAAAGCAAGCGGCAGCGCCAGCTGACGACTAAAAGCCCGACTCATAAAGTATATAAGCATCACTCCCAGATAAATAAAAAGGGTGATGGCAACAGTGAGACTGATTAACTGCGCGCCAAATAGCGCCCCGGAAATAATAATAGAAATAAGAGAAGAGAGTAAAGCCTTAGCTTTCAATCCATCCAATTTGAATCCGGGCCCGGCGAGAAAGGGGCTGAGGGTCATAAAGAGCGAGATAATAATGGCAAATGGAAAAGCAAAGGAATTGTATGTCGTTACGTCGGCGGCGGCCGGTTTTGCAGTCAGATATCTCGTGATTAACGGCAGTGACGACCAGAAGAGAATGATAATGCCAAGAATCAGAAAGAGCGCCAGCCCGACGAAGAGCATAAAATCGCGAGAGAAAATATTGTAATTAAGAGGTTTCCCTGCAATGTCGGGAGTTCGCGAAAAGAAAAAGATTGCCAGAGTAAGAAAAAGGAAGGCGAGAAGGAATCCGACCAAGATGCCATTGATGCCCAAATCGACAAAGGAATGGACGGAAAAATCAGCCAGTACCCCCGAACGAGTCAAAAATGTGCCATATATTATCAGGAAGAAGACAAGAGCAGATAAGAGCAGGTTGGAGCGTCGCAAAGCGCCGGAACGACGTTCGGCCAATATTCCATGAATAAGCGCCACAGATATGACCCAAGGGACGAATGAGGTATTCTCAACCGGGTCCCAACCCCAGTAGCCACCCCAACCAAGCGTTTCATAAGCCCAATAGCCGCCCAGGACATTGGCGACAATGAGAGCAAAAGAAGTGATTGCAATAGGCGGAAAGGTTATCTTAAGCCATTGAGAATAATCTTTCTTGACCATAGCGGCCAACGCCAGCGCAAAAGGAATTCCGGCCATAGCAAAGGCCAAGAACATTACCGGCGGATGCACCACCATCCAAGGGTCCTGCAGAAGCGGGTTAAGGCCGGCCCCTTCGGCGGCAGGAATATCCAGAAGGCGGAACGGTGAAAGAGTGAGAAGAATGATTAGAAGAAAGAGGTGAACCAGCGAATGGAAAAACATCCCCCATGTGGTATAGAGATTTGCCTTTCTTAATATGAAAATCCCCGAAATAGAGCTTAGGAACAGCCATAACAAATATGTTCCTTCCTGACCGCCCCAGAGAGCAGAGAGAATATAAAAGAAGGGCAAATCCGACGAGGAGTACTCGTTGACATACTTGATATTGAAATTATGGGTAAAGAATAGGTAGTAGAGAAATGTCAGCGCGATTGTCACAAAGAAAATCTGGAGGGTGAACGCCTTCACCCCAAGCTGAAAGAGATTTTTTTTGCCGAGGGCAGTTATTAGAAATGCAATCGCAGTGGCGAGGGCCATTGCGAGCGCCAGAAATATCGCCAAATTACCCAGTTGCCCATTTTCTATCATTTATGCCCCAAATCAGGAACCCTGTCCGCTACCCGAGTTTTTAGCGGAATCTTGAAGCCCCTGATATTTTGAGGGGCATTTGACAAGAAGCCTATCGGCTATGAAGCCTTCAGGCGAATACTTTCCGCGTACTACCACTTGGGTCGCCTGTTCAAAATTACCGGGGACAACACCATGATAAATCACCTTCATTTTTTCCGCCCGGGCTTGATTTGCGCTGGCGGAATCATAAACAGAAAATATCAGCTGGCTATTGTCGGCGTCAAAATGAATATCATTGAAATCGATAGAACCAAGAACCTGCACTGTACGGGTTGATTTTTTGGCTTCGGCAATGGACACATATTGTACGGTTGTCTTCAAGAAAGCCGAGGCTCCCCAAAGAACAAAGACAATGATAATAATAACCCCGATGATATATTTAGGCTTCATTCTTCTTTCCAAGTTTTTTAACTTTTCTATCCAGCGATACTAAGTAGAGAAATATTCCTATCCAGATAACAAGCGTTACAATCATCACAACATAATTGGCATCCATTATTGCGCCTCCAAAATTCGATCCTCGATAGTCTTATATATCTTAAGAGATAAATCATAAATCCAGACAAAGAGAGCGGTAAAAGTCGCCAGGGATAGAAAGAAGATAAAACTTACGGTCGGGCCCATGGTCAATTTCCCGGATTTATCGACCACCGAGTCGGATGGGTGCTGAGAAAAAGTGGGATAAACGCGCGGCAATATGAAAATCAGAAATACAGCGGAGACAGCGAAAATAATAGACAGCACAGCGGAGAGAGTGGCGCGACGGTCGGGGTCGGGCAGGGCGCTTCGAAGGGCAAAATAGGCGCCATAAATTATCAATAAGATAAATATGGAAACCTCCCTTATCTCCGACCAATTCCAAAATTCTCCCCAAGTCATTTTGGCGAAGATCGATCCCGTTATAGTCGCAAGGACGGCAAATATCAGCCCTAATCGATTGGCGGTGACAGCTTTCAAATCATAATCCATGTTCTTCGTTCGGAGAAACTGAATAGAGCAGTACATTGATATTAAAAAAGCGAGTGTGGCTACCCATGACTGTGGGACATGGAAATAGAATATTCTATAAGTATCGACCGGCCCCAGCGAATTGGCCGGGCTCATAGGTGATGGAGTAACGAAAGCCATTATGATGACAGTCGTCATCGCCAAAAATATTATCAATTTCCACCACATATTAAATATCAAACCGTTTTACGCACATAAGGTTCGGTAATTTAATGAAAATAAGGACAATTAAAAGCCTTTTTTTGTAAATTGAGCTTTTGATCGCGAATATCATCACTATTGCAGAAACCGACCTATTGCTATTGCCTATTGCCTCCAGACAAAATCAAAGAGCATAATTGAGAGCGTTGTCATAACAACATCATAGGCTATAATAAGTTGCATCGGCGCGGCGACATCTTTATATTCTCCACCCAAGAAAGCCACTTTAGTGATTTCAATCACGGCTATCAGGAGGGGCATCAAGACGGGAAAAGAGAGTACGGTGAATAGAGCGCCCTTGACTGTGGCTTTTGAAATAATGGCCGCAATAATC
>CAZCFT010000117.1:0-6705 GCA_964498015.1 uncultured Ignavibacteriaceae bacterium | reverse complement strand
AAAGAAACCGGACAACGCCGGACGACAATGCAAACCCCTCTACCTATTACTTATTTTTCTTTTAACTCAAGCTGCATTTATCGCCATTTGGTCGCGCCAGAGCAATCTGTAAGTTCTTGTGGGCTGGGTTCTGATCCCCCACCGGCGCCAAATTTCGAACAACAAAAAATTACGGGTAAATCTTGACATTTACCATATAAGTTACTAAAACTTGGAGTAGGATACTCGATTTTGGATTACTCAATTGACCAAATGCCCGATGACAGTTGGCTATAGGAGGATTAAATGAGCTCAGTGACTGGGAAAACTGATGGTGTGGCAAAAGATATTATTGATTACTTGACGGAAATTGCCAAATTCTATGCGACGGAAATAAAGATACATAGCGGAAAACGGACACCCTCTGAAAGCGCCAATGCAGTATTCAATAACTGGACAAATAATCTCAATAGAGGCCAGATATATGTGGTAGATACTCTGCCTCCCGACAAAAGATCAGAACTGGATAATTGCTACAAGACCGCCAAAGAGGATCCCAAGGCCAAAACCAGCGAAAAGAAGAAAGCTGAAGAAGATTTTCTCAAGACGGCGGCCGAAACTATCGGGATGAAAACTCTGCATTATAAAGGCCGTGCAGTAGATATACTTAAATCCAACTTAACTAATGACAAAATGAGGGAGGCAATTAAGAAGGCTCCAATGAGTGAATTATCGGAGCCCGGCTGTTATCACTATCAAAGTCCGTCAGCGATAGGGGCGGTGACAGAAGACAAAAAGAAGCAATGGCAGAAATAATAAGATTTCCGCTCGCTTGTGATGGTGTTTCATATTGATATACTATTTAATTTCATAGACCTTAAATTTCCCATTTTCCCGTTGATTCGGGTTCCACTTAATAGAGTTGCGGGCAAAATTTATTCCATTCCTGCCCAACGCCGCCAATTCGAGCTTGACAACTGGATCAAAAACGGCTTAATTTACAAATATAAATTACTTACTTTGAACCAATAGGATACATATCAATAACCTTCAACGGGTGGAGGATTTATGTTGAAGTTCTCAAAGCTCATAGTCTTAATGACCTTGATGCTGATGGTTGCCTTTCCGGTCTTTTCAGCGGATGAATTCGGCCAGAAGGCATTAGTTTCGCAGAGTCTTGCGCCAATGCCGCTTCCCTTTGCGCAAAATCAGGGGCAATGGAAAAATGATATTTTATTCCGGGCGAACGTCGGAGGGGCCGCAATCTGGTTTACCGAATCAGGGACTTATTATCAGTTCACGCGCCCTGTAAGTTCCGATTCTACTGCAGGCGGCTCGCCAATTTTCAATTCGAACGGTTCAGTTAGTTCATTTGGCCGTCCCAACGGATTTGAGACAATCGTGATTAAGGCTGTCCTATTGGGCGCCAATCCAACTCCCATGGCTATCGGCCAAGATATTTTGGATTACAAGTGCAATTTCTTCCATGGGAATGATCCGTCAAAATGGCGGACTGATGTTTCGACATTTAGGGCCGTCCAGCTTGATGAGGTTTACCCCGGTATCAATCTCAAATATTATGGAAATAATCGTCAGCTGGAATACGACTTTATTGTATCTCCCGGCGCAGATTATTCACAAATTCAGGTTAATTATGAGGGAGTTTCTTCATTCGCAGTGAATGCGGACGGCGGGCTGGTGATGGAGACAAAATGGGGTCAGGTCACAGAACAGGCGCCGACTTTCTATCAGCTCGATAATGGAAATCGTATCCCGCTTTCCGGAAGTTATAGAATCATTGGCAACAGGACATTTGGATTCGAGATTGGAGAAGGGTACAATCCCGCTCTTCCGCTTGTCATAGACCCGGCGCTTTCATACAGCACATTCCTTGGCGGATTCGGCGGAGATTATGGTTATGACGTAGATGTAAACAGCTCTGGCGAAGCGTTTGTAACAGGGCTGACATGGTCCGCGGATTTCCCCGCCGAAAATCCTTATGACAGCAGTTTCAACGGCAATGAAGACGTTTTTGTAACCAAGATGTCCGCTGACGGGAGTGCGTTACTTTATAGCACATATTTAGGCGGAACTGATGTTGACGACGGATACGGCATTTCTATCGATGCGGCCGACAATGCGTATCTTACGGGATTAACCCGATCTACCGATTTCCCGACATGGCTCCCCTATAATGCTACAGTGGGGGGAAATGAAGATGCTTTCGTAACCAAGCTCTCATCGGCAGGGAATGCTTTAATTTTCAGCTCTTATCTTGGAGGCTCCGGATATGATCATGGAGAAGACATTGCCCTTGATGCCTCAGATAACGCATACGTAATCGGTACAACGACCTCCAGCGACTTCCCGACAGTAAATGCAATTCAATCTAATAACAGCGGCGGCTATGACGCTTTTATTTCCAAACTTTCGTCCGCCGGAGATATTCTGATTTATAGCACTTATCTTGGCGGAAGCCAGACCGATTTGGGCAACGGCATTGCGATTGACGCTTCAAATAGCGCCTATGTAACGGGCGAGACTTTCTCCACAGACTTTCCGATCGCCAATCCTTTCGACCCGGATCATAACGGTAGCGGAGATGTTTTTGTGAGCAAGCTTTCGCCCGCCGGGAATACTCTGGATTATAGTACATTTCTTGGCGGCACAGGCGAAGAAGCCGGCAATGATATTGAAGTGGATGATTCAAGCAATGCATATATAACCGGCTGGACCAGTTCAAATACCTATCCTGTTGCGAATCCATACGACCAGTTCTATAATGGCGGCAATGATGCTTTCGTGACTAAACTATCCGCCTTCGGGAATACTCTGATATATAGCACTTACTTTGGCGGTTCAGGATTTGATTATGGATATGGAATCCGAATCGACTGGGCCGGCAACGCCTATGTCGCCGGATATACCGGTTCAACCAATCTTCCTACTCGCCGCGCATTTGACTCCGCCTATAATGGAGCGGGTGACGCCTTTGTCACCAGATTCTCGCCGCTGGGGAATAGTTTAGTCTATAGTACTTATCTTGGGGGAGGCTGGGAAGATAGGGCCTATGGCGTCGCCATTGATCCCTTGATCAGCGAATATATTACCGGTTATACTTACTCGGGCAATTTCCCTACGCAAAACCCTTACGACCCGTTTTTTAACAGCAGTTACGATGTTTTTGTAACAAAGATGTACGGTTATATATGCGGAGACGCCAACGGCGATGGCGAAATCAATCTTCTGGATATCACCTTCATGATCAATTACCTCTATGGTCACATGCAGGCCCCTATTCCGATCCAGTGTGCAAATGTAAACGGCGATGGAGTTATGAATATTCTTGATATAACTTATAT
Organism: uncultured Ignavibacteriaceae bacterium; assembly: GCA_964498015.1. GTDB lineage: Bacteria > Zixibacteria > MSB-5A5 > GN15 > PGXB01 > CAWEZN01. Next base: position 3,364 of record CAZCFT010000117.1, on the reverse strand, counting down.
GATAAACTTCACTTACAAGCATGGTCCCGATCCCAATTGCCCCAATTGATTAGCTCCTGCAGAACTATAAATAAGATATCCGAAAATGAGAGAGGCCGTTCCGATTAGAATATCGGAACGGCCTTGCCGGGTAAGGGGTGGGATAAGAGGGAACTAAGAGGAGGCGGTATCCTCCTCAGTGAGGTCAATCATTTTTACGCCTTCGGTATAGTCGGTCACTTTATCTCGAGTGATATTCATTAATTTCTGGGTCACGTCTTTTATTCTCAAGGCGGATTCTTCTATTACCTTAAGTTTCTTTATGGCATCTTCACTCAACCCTTCGCGTTTTAGAAGCATCAGTTGGACGTTCCCAAGCACAGCCGTGAGAGGATTATTTATTTCGTGGCTGACCGTGGCGGCCGTCTCCATGATGGCGCCGAGGCGTTCCTTCTTTATCTGGGCCTTGATTTCTTCAGCAGAAGGTTCTCTACCTGCCATGACCGCTAACGACAAAGAGGCCGCTAATGCTTCAAGAAAAACATCCTCTCTAACAAGCGACCCTCTACCCGGCTGTATACCTATGACCGCGCCAAAGATATTTTCTCTCTTTTTGAGAGGAAGAGTGAAACTCGAAAATGGCGCTTCACCTCCAAAAGAAATATAAGCCGCCACTAACTTTCTCTTCTTCCTCAGGGAAGCGAATAGGTCTCCTTCCAGCTCTTGAAGGACTTTTCTTTCCTGTTCTGTTTCGGAGTGGGAGACGGCAAGAATCGGGGTTTCCTTTTGGTCCCAGAGAATCAAAGTCCCGGCAGAAAGCCCCACCAAAGCGGAGGCGCTCCGTAGCGCGGATTCGGCGGTTTCCGATAAATTCGCTCCGGCTGAGGCCGAAAGAGCGATATCGCGCAGAATCTCGAACTGGCCTGAGCCTTTATTTTCTTCAAATCCATGGGACATTTCTTACCTCGAACCAGTATTCATGCAAAATATATGCCCTTGAAGCTAAATGCAATAAAGTTCGAAGAAAATAGGGAACTATTGAGACATAATTGGATTTTGTTATTGTATAGAGAGTTACGGAGGGTATGCACGGGAGGATTATTGTCGCAGGCCAGCAGTATAGGAGTAGATGCAATGGCTTTCATATTAGTGATAATTGAGGTTCAATAATCCTTGACAGGCCTCATAGTGACGATTAGATTCCTGCTTCTTTGAAGGTGGAAAAATGGTTGAATCGAATTTGATGCATGATAATTGCGGCGTATTTGGGATTCATGGCTCCAATCGGGCCGCCGAGCTGACTTTTTTCGGGCTGTACTCTCTTCAGCATCGGGGCCAGGAATCGGCGGGAATTGTAACATCGGGGAATGGGCAGGTGCATATCTATAAGGGGATGGGGGAAGTTAATGAGGTTTTCGGGAATAAGAAGAATATCGATCGGCTGAAGGGAAAAATCGCAGTAGGTCATACCCGCTATTCCACGACGGGAGCTTCTTCGCTCACTAATATACAGCCTTTTCTGATAACCAATCGAAGCCAAAAGCTGGCAATTGCGCATAACGGCAATTTGACCAATTCTTACAGGCTGAGGATGCAGTTGGAGAAAGAGGGTTCGATTTTTCAGACGACATCTGATACGGAAATCATCCTGCATCTGGCGGCGCTTTCGAGAAATCGCAACTGGGTCAATCGGATCTGTGATGCTTTGAGTCATGTTGAAGGGGCCTATTCGTTGCTGTTTTTGACGGAAGATTCTCTTATAGCCGCCCGGGACCCGCGCGGTTTCCGGCCGCTGGCGCTGGGAAAGTACAACGGCAGTTATGTGGTCGCATCGGAAACCTGCGCCTTTGATATTATCGGCGCCAAATATATACGGGATATTGAACCGGGCGAGATTTTGGAGATAAACTCGAACGGTCTTAAGTCCATTCGTCTTAAAGAAAAGAAACAGCATGCGTTTTGCATTTTTGAATATATCTATTTTGCCCGTCCCGATTCGATGATATTCGGCGAGAATGTGGATAAAGTGCGGCGTCGCTTGGGACGCCAGCTGGCGATCGAACATCCGGCCGAGGCCGATATCGTTATTGCCATTCCTGACTCGGCCAACACGGCCGCGCTCGGTTTTTCCGAAAAATCGGGGATAAAGTTTGAGATCGGTCTTATCAGGAATCATTATGTCGGACGGACATTTATTGACCCAGAGCAGGATATTCGCGATCTGGATGTAAAGGTAAAATTCAATCCCGTGAGAGGGGTCATTCAGGACAAGCGAGTGGTGGTGGTGGATGACTCTATTGTCAGAGGCACAACCTCGAAAAAACTGGTCAAATTGATTCGCTCCGCGGGCGCCAAGGAGATTCATTTTCGCGTATCCTCTCCCCCGATTGTTTCCCCCTGCTTCTTCGGTATCGATATGCCAACCAAGCAGGAATTGATTGCATCGAGCAAGACGGTCAAACAGATTCGAGAGTATCTGGAAGTCGATTCGCTGGGGTATTTATCTGTTGAGGGGATGATTTCGATGCCGTCGTTGCCGGATGAAAGTTTTTGTGTCAGTTGTTTTTCGGGTCGATATCCGCTCAAGATAGATAAGAGCAACGACAAGTTGCGGCTGGAAAAGGTGTAGATTTCTTCTTTCGTCCGCGACGGCGTGATAACTCTGGGTTTGATCGGTTTCATCCTATTCTTAAGGGGCAGATGAAGTTGTGCATTTCCCGAATTCCAAACGAAGCCGATTTTGAAAAGATAATTGATTGTCAGGCATTGAGTTGATGAGTTTTTGGGTTCGCTTTTTCATTTTTTAAAATCGCATTTTAAAATGGACATCATGTCGATAAGTTGTTGTCGGAATGGTTGTTCGTGATGTCGGATAAAGTGAATTGTGAGGCAAAATGGGTGGGTTCATTTTGAAGCATTCTGCTGGGAATCGATTAAGGATTGATCCCACGGGGGGTGATGAAGGGGTTGCGATATTTGTTTTTTCCGGTCATGCCGCGTTCGATCTGGTCCAGCAGGGATTTTATGAAGAGGTATTGCTGAACCGGAGAGAGAGGCTCGATTGCTTCTTCAAGATTGAATTTTGAGTAAAGGCCGTGCTTGTAGGCATTTCGGCTGGAGCGTAATTTGCCGTAGGCGGTTTTGGGGCCGGTTGATTTTAGGGCATTTTTTCGATTGGCGATGAGTTGTTTTTCGCTAATGGGCATAAATATATCCTCCTATATATGGGGCGGGGTAGGAAACAACAATGGTTTGGTAGGGAAATTGTATATCCCTCACCCCTGAGCCAATTATAACCCTCACCCCTGCCCCTCTCCCAGAGGGCTTGTTGAAAAAGTCCTTGTTTTTAGTTGTGCAAATTTTTGATTGCAGTCATGCAAAATAA
>CAZCFT010000116.1:0-6868 GCA_964498015.1 uncultured Ignavibacteriaceae bacterium | reverse complement strand
TGATAATGATATGGAGATTGCATGTACACCGAGAAATCCCACCCGTTGGGTGGGTAACCAGTTGCGGAATTGTGGTGATGGCGGGCAAAAAGGATGACCGCAACGCAGGGTCACGCCCCCGACAAAGTTGGGGTCTAAGAACCGGCGGAACTTGGAATAAGTTTGGTCTAAGCGAAAAAAATTATACCTATGCGACATGGGATGACGCATATAGCCCGGATCTTTCTGAAAAAAACAAGGAATGTTTTATGAAAGAAAAAAAAGACTTGAGTCCGGAATTTTTTAGACTCTGCCGGCTACTTGAGAATGAAAATCGTATTGACAATATCGAGACGCCCCGATTTTCAAAAAAAATAACGGAGGTTCTTTGCTATTTAAAAGAACACCTGGACGATACGATAAGTCTCAGCTTTGTAGAAATAGTCATCATTGGCAAGGTTTTAGAATCGTCAAAGGGTATGAACAATTGGCGTCCCGAGCCGCCGTCCGCTCGTGACATATTGGCGGGAATATTTTCGGCCAAGGTTCCTCTGAGCAGGCAAATGGAATCGGTCAAGCATTTGATCGATGCGAATCTTATTTATTCATCCGAATATTTCGGGCTCCAGCCGGTCAATGCCGGTCACATGATTTTATATGGAAGCCTGACTTCGCTGATTTATTCTGATCTGCGGCCAACTAACTACACCCTTGCTCTTATACTAAACGATCAGCGCGCCCTCGCATATTATGGAAATGAGCCATATCTTAGTAACGTTGAATTTCTCAATGATTGGGAGAGTATTATGAATCCCACTGATAGGGGGCGCTGTAAAATAGCATTTTGGCGACATTATTCGGAGGTTTTTCAGTTTACAAATGAAATCAGCCGCGAGATGGCAAGAATCAGCAGGAGACTTGCCAAAACGAATATTCATATTCCCTTCAGGGAACTAATAAAGACGCACAATTTGACGCCGCACGAACAGATTTATATTATGGCCGGTTTGGCAGATATCGGCCGCATGCAGGGTTTTACGAACAGTCTCATTTCAGTGAATGCGGAATGGACTTGTTTCATTTCGCAAAAAGCTCTTTCCAAGGATTCGCGGCTGGTCAAGCTCGGCATATTTGTCTGGGTTGAGACGAGATTTAGCGAGGAGGGGGGCGAGTATCTCCTCGCGCCGGAGACGCGCGAATATATTCTTGGCGACGCCGCACAAATGGAAGATCGGCCGCTTCTGGAATAAAATATGGCCGGCAATGACCGCAGGCAATTATTGATAATAAGGGGAGGCCAAATAATAGCATGGGATTATTAATATTTATATGTCTTATCTCTTTGCTCTTTTCAAGGAGAGATGGGTCGAAGGGATGCTGTCTTTTTTCTTTCATCGGCATGATATTAAGCACAATATTCTGGGTGGTAGTGGTTGCAATCGCAATGAGCGCCTTGGGCAGAAGTTGAGCTGTTTCATTAGCCGGACAAATACCTTGACACCATAGAGCATGCCGTATAATTTAATCTTGGGATGGCTCAGATAAAACAGATCGAACGATTAATTAGAATTATGCAGAGGCTGGCGTTCAAACAGGCCGTTACGATTGACGAACTATATCGCCATTTTGAGGGGGAAGTACCAAAAAGGACGCTTCAGCGCGATATGCTGGAGCTTTCCAGCGCGGGAATTCCATTGATAGACGACAAGGGGAAGGGAAAAGAATTAGTCTGGTCGATAGAGCGAGATTATTTGAAATTTATTCCAATCCAGTTCCAGTCGCGCGAAATTGCGGCAGGATTTTTTCTGAAATCGTTTTCCAGTTTATTCAAAGGGACGCCCCTTCAGCAGGAAGCGGAGAATTTTTTCAAGAAGGCAAAGCAATTATATCCGACCGATATAGTTACCGATTCCAACATGACTCAATTTGACAATATTTTTGGATTCAGCTGGACCGGGTATATCGATTATGCCCCTTATTCGACGATAATAAGCTCTCTGCTTGAGGCGATCGCCGAGCATATCGTTGTTGTTATTAACTACCGACCGCATTGGAAAAAGGCTGAGACTCCGATTGAGTGCCACCCGTATATGATTTTGTTCCATAAGGGAGCGCTGTATGCAGTAGTGCGAACATCAAATTATGACAAATACTATTTTCTTCCTATTCAGAGGATGCGGCAGATAGAAATTACCGACAGGCAATTTAAAAGGGACACCGGTTTCAGCCTTGAGAAACTCAAAAAGGGTCGGTTCGGCATATTTGGCCATGAGGGGCTTAAGCCACAAAAGGTTGTTTTGAAATTCAGCCCGGATATAGCCGAGGTTGTCGCGGAGCGGATCTGGCACCCCTCGCAAAAAATGAAGCGCCACCGCGATGGGTCCTTGACATTGGAACTGAAAGTAGTTATGTCGGACGAATTGCGGAGCTGGGTGGCGGGGTGGCTGGGGTATGTGGAGGTCATGAGGCCAAGCAATCTATTGAACTAAAATATAACCAAATAACATTGGAGGAGTATTTATGAATTACTGGCAAATTGGAACTGGGGCCGATCAGCGAGATTATGTAAAGGAATGCCTCAAATATGGAATGGCTTTTGTGGGGGATTTAAGGTATAGAAAATTGCTCAGGGAAAGCGTGCAATTAAATGATTGCATCATACTCAGGAAAGGAACGAAAATAATTGCAGCAGGAATAGTAACTGAGCGAAATGGCAGATTTAAAGGCGATGCTTCTAATGAGGACGATGATGATAAGGATTGGCTGCATGATATTGATGGTTGGGATTTACCCGGTTATTGTTATGTAGAATGGCATAAGTATGAATCGCCTATAAAAGTGAAGGGGTTAGCTCAGCGAGCATTCTGTCGAATCGGCAAAAAGGAAATAATCATTAGAGCAGAAGACATAATCAAATCGACTGGCAAATGTAAGGTATATGATGAGCCCAAAAGGACAGAAAAGCTGAGCGATGATGAAATGCTTTCTCATCTTATCAAGCGTGGATTGAAAGCATCGGTTGCCGACAAACTTAAGATGACATTAGAGAAGATTCGCCAACTTGCGTATTATTATTATCATGAATGTGGAGATGATTATTGGAAAGATATTAGGGAACATGAAACGCGGTCATTTTTAATTATACCCTTATTTCTTGCTCTGGGTTGGTCAGAGCAGCAAATAAAAATTGAGCTTGGAGTAAAAGATAAAAAGAGAATAGATATTGCGTGTTTTAAGCGCCCATATCGTCGAGCGAATGATGAATGTGTTTTGATATTGGAAAGTAAAGGCTTTGGCCAGGGATTATCTTACGCATCTGATCAAGGTAAGAAATATGCGGCGCATTTCGAAAACTGTCAAGTAGTGGTTACTTCAAATGGTTATTGCTATAAAGCATATAGCCGAAAGGCAGGGCAGAGAGATTTTGAAGAGACTCCTTCCGCCTATCTTAATTTGTTAAGACCGAGGAAGCAGTATTCGCTCGACCCGAAAGTTGCCGGCGGTTTAAGGATGCTGGAATATCTTCTTCCTCAGACTTGATTGTAGATAAGCTTTGTAGGGCAGAAGCCCTGTGCTTCTGCCATTTAGGCGGGGCTCGTGCCCCCAAATCCCACCGCAAGCGGTGGGGCGCCAAAGCAATTATCGGGGAGGTTTATGTGCACGCTTCAAGATGGGCGTATCGCGATACGCCCCCACGAATCTAAACGGAAAGATTATTCTTCGAAGAGGTTGGGTTGGTCTTCTTTGTCGAGTTTCACGCCGAGATGCTTGCAGGCATCGTTGGAGACCATCCTACCGCGGCGGGTGCGTTGGAGAAAACCGATTTTGAGAAGGTAAGGTTCGACCATATCAACCAGCGTGTCGATTTCTTCGTTGAGCGTCGCGCCCAGAGCCTCGATGCCGACCGGACCGCCATGATAATAATCAATTATCACTTTCAGGAATTTTCTGTCGAGGTTGTCGAGACCGATGGTATCTATTCCTTCAGCCTCGAGCGCCTTTCCGGCCAACTCGATATCGATTGTACCGTCACCCTTGACGGTGGCGAAATCGCGAACGCGGCGAAGAAGGCGATTGGCGACCCGGGGAGTACCCCGCGCGCGACGGGAGATTTCATCGGCGGAATCATCGCTGATGGAAACCTCAAGCAATTTGGCCGAGCGGGTGATTATTTCTTTCAGTTCATCAGGCGGATAGAAGTCGATATGATAGTACAACCCAAATCGGTCACGCAGAGGGGGGGATAAAAGTCCGGCGCGAGTCGTAGCGCCGATGAGGGTGAAACGTTTCAACGGTATATTTATGACCTTGGCGAAAGCGCCTTTATCCACGACAAAATCGACTTTGAAATCCTCCATCGCCGGATAGATGAATTCTTCAATGGCGGGCGAGAGCCGATGGATTTCATCTATGAATAAAACGTCACCCTCGCCGAGGTTGGTCAAAATTCCCATCAAATCGCCGGTACGGCTGAGCGACGGCCCGGAGGTGGCGACCAGACGGCTTCCCATTTCATTGGCGATAACATGCGCCAGAGTGGTTTTTCCGAGGCCGGGAGGGCCGTAGAACAGGGTATGCTCGCAGGCTTCATTACGTCTTTTGGCGGCCTCTATTGAAACCCGCAATTTTTCTTTGAGTTTCTTCTGTCCGATGTATTCGTTGAGCAGTTTTGGGCGGAGAGAAAGTATAAATGATTCTTCTTCCGGCGAAATTGCGTCGCCGGAAATAATTCTTTCCCGTGTCATCTATCAGCCCCGCGCCGCAAAGAAGCCTCCTGATTGAAAATGGCCGAGATTAATTTTTCGGCAGAATCGATTTTCGGATTTGATTTCAGCGCGGTATCGATCATTTTCTCGGCTTCCGGTCGCTTGTACTGCAGTTGCAGGAGGACTTCGATAGCCTCGACGACAAAACCGGCCTTCTCTTTTGAGGGGACGGTCAGGGGATACTCTCCCTTGGATAGCGCAAATCTCGCCATTTTGCCATTAAGCTCGGCAATAGCTTTTTCCGCCAGACGATTGCCAAACCCGGGCAGGCGCGCCAGAGTGGCGGCATCTTTGGTTTCGATAGCCGTGGCGATCTCCCGGATGGGCAATGTCAAGGATTTCAGAGCCTTCTTGATACCCAGACCGGACACGGTGGTGAATAGCTGGAAAAATTCTTTATCGACGGGATTGGAAAATCCAACCAATCTCGGATAATGATAGCTTTTTTTGTCCCCGGCCTCGATATAATTTATGGTGAAAAGAGTTATTGTGGAATCGCCTCCCTGCGCATCTTTCAATTTATCATGAATACCGGAGGGAATCATCAATTCATAGTGCAATCCGTTCAGCTCGATGGTGACCTGATCTTCGCCAAGATGGCTTATTCTGCCGGTGATTTGGGCTATCATTTATTTTTTTCCAGCGTCTGTTTGCATTTTGTTCGGAGTGAATTGTCAAAACCCCGCCTCGGGGGGTTTTGACCTATATTTTCCCTATAATTTGCGAGGTCATCTGGCTTTCTTCCCCAGCAGGGCATTATGATGGCAGAGGGCGACGGCCACAGCATCGGCGGTATCCGCGGAGTAAAAATCATGCTTTAATTTGAGCGTAGAACGGATCATTCTCTGAACCTGAACCTTGGTAGCGCGTCCGTTACCGGTCAATGATTTCTTGATTCGAGTTGAGGCGTACGATAAAATCGGCGCTTTGCAGATGGCGGCCTGAAGGAATATCATTCCGCGGGCATGTCCCATGATTATGGCTGTTTTGGGGTGGACATAATGCGAATACAGCTCTTCAACGGCGATATAGTCCGGCTTAAACTGTTTGATAATTTTGCCTGTTTGGGAGAAAATTTCCGCAAGTTTTTTATCGAATGAATTAATTCCCTCGGTTTTGATTATGCCGGCTTCCACGACCCGGGCGTTATGGCCGTTTGATTCAAGCATACAGTATCCGGTGATATGCAGACCGGGGTCGATGCCGATTATTTTCATGACAGTGGCCGCCGAGGAAATCGCGCGGATTATCCGGCCAGCTTGGCCATGACAGATTCATCTATGTCAAAATTGGCGTAAACCTTCTGAACATCATCATGCTCTTCAAGCGCTTCGTAAAGTTTAAGCATGGTTTCCGCCTGTTTTTCGTCGAGCTTGATATAATTTTGTGGCACCATAGAGGTTTCCCCCGTTGAGATCGGGATTGATTTTTTCTCAATAGCGCCGCGTACCTTCTCTATATCTTGCGGGGGGGTGATTATCTCGTAGATATCGCCCTGATTGGATAGATCATCGGCTCCGGCATCAAGGGCAATCTCCATCAGAGTATCCTCGTCGCAGACTGAGGTCGCAACCGTAATGACTCCCTTTTTGTCGAACATCCATGAAACACATCCATTTTCCCCGAGATTTCCATTGAAACGGGAGAAGATATGGCGGATTTCAGAAACGGTGCGGTTTTTGTTGTCGGTCATGGTCATCAAGTAAACAGCCACGCCAGCCGGGCCGTAGCCTTCATAGGTGATTTCTTCATAGGTGACACCGGGAAGCTCGCCGGTTCCCTTTTGAATAGCTTTCTTAATATTATCTGCCGGCATATTGGAGCCTTTGGCAATGGAAATGGCAGTACGCAAACGCGGGTTACCCTCGATATCGCCGCCTCCCTGACGGGCCGCTACGGTTATCTCTTTAATTAACCGGGTAAACGTACGCCCGCGCTCGGCGTCAAGTTTACCTTTTTTCCGTTTAATGGTCGCCCATTTTGAATGGCCGGACATTTTCTTCCTCCGGGGTATTTACTGTTTATTTCTTATGTTTAATTCTAATACTTTCGCCGGGAATTGGCAAGGGGATAATAGAATTCAATATAGAAGGGGTAATGTCAAGTTTTGTGTGTAGAATGGT
>CAZCFT010000115.1:0-6908 GCA_964498015.1 uncultured Ignavibacteriaceae bacterium | reverse complement strand
AGAGTGAACGATGAGATCGGCTCAATTCTTGCTGAAAAGGGGCGGAAATTCTTTGGCGACGTAGCCGGCGATTTTTCCGTGAGAAATTTGGTCGGGCAGGTCGTCGGAAATGACATTGAGCGCCTGGCGGCAATGCTGGGGGATGAACATCTTAGTCCGGAACAATATACAATCAGGAATAATCATGATTTTCATCCAAGTCTGGTTCGAACCCTCATTCCGGAAAAGATAATATCGATGGAGGTCGATTATCTGGTTAAGACTCTGCTAAAATCCGTCAATCAATTTCCTGAAGGAATAGAGTTCCATGGAGAAGAGACAGCAACGCCGAGGTTGGTCAAAGAAATGTTTACGATGTTGAACTATCACCCGCAACGGGAAGAAATAATCAGACGCCTTGATTGTGAATTTATTCAGAGGGGCATCCGTCGGGATGCCTATGCAGAGCTCTTCTCTCCGATAAGTACAATAAGGCTTGAATCGGCAGAAAAGATTGACCTCTTTTTGAATGAAGTCTTCAGCGAAGACGAATGTCAGATTTCCCTGTCTGATTTCCAGGAACACTTTGAGAAATTACTCCGCACCGGTCAGCAGGGGAAAGCAAGAGCGGTCATAAATTATCTTGTCGAAAATCTGGCGGGAGAGGATTCAAATCTGAGGGGAAGAGGATTGGAGCTACTGGCTCTGTCATTGTCTTCATCTCAAAAACTGACAGGGACATTCATAATAGAGCATCTCGTTACTGAAATTGATGAATATATTACGGCAGGCGAGGAGACATTCGAATTCTCGGACCTGATATGGGAGTTAGCGCGAATATCCCTTGCAGAAAAGCAGTATGACCAGCTCTCCGCTCTCTGTACCGTTTTGGCCAAGAAGTGTCGCCGCTATGAAGGGGTAATGGTTTATGATTCATTGGCGGTAAAGAAGGCTATTTCCGAACTTGACCGAAGGGAAATCATCAATCAACTGGTCTGGGAACTAATGGATGGGCATACCGCTTCTTTTTCGACGATTAAAAATATTCTTGTGACTATCGGCTCAGAGGAAGTTGCCTTGGCTCTCTCGCATATCATCTCTCACGAATCCCGTCAGCTAAGACAAAATGTACTTAAGATTCTATCTGAGTTGGGAAAAGCCTCCCTAAATATTTTCACAAGAATTTTGGAAGATGATACTTATTTCGAGCGGGAGGAACTGAAGCGGGAACTGCCGGATTCGAAATGGTATATCGTTCGAAATGCGATTTTTGTACTGGGGGCGTTGAAGGATCCGGAAGGATGCAAGGCTCTCAGAATGAGAATTGCCGATGAGGACGTTCGAGTACGGCAAGCCATTATTTCCGCTCTTGAAAAAATCGGGGGAGATCGGGCGTCAGATCTGCTTCTTGCAATGGCAGAAGATCCGGATAGAGAAATACGCGAAGCCGCCATAATTGCTTTGGGAATAATCGGAAAATCGGATATTGCGCCTGAGCTAATAAATCTTGCATTGAAAAGACGGACTGAAGGCATCCAAATAATTGTTGCACTGGGTAATTTTGGCGGCGAGGATGCCAAGAAATTCCTTTCGAATATCCTGACCGATCCCCAGCTTCAATCTGAGTTGACCTCAAACCGTTCTTCTCGAGAAGAGCTAAAGTTAGCGGCCATTAAGGCTCTCGGGAAAATAGGCGACGACAAATCGATTGAGACAATTCGCAAGTTTACGGATTCGTTATCTGCATCACAAAAGATATTTTTTGGGGCTGGCAAGTTGACCAAAATTGCCGAAGAAATTCTTGACAAGACAAATAGGCAGTCATAATGACGCTTTTGGCAAACCAAGCGTCATATTGACATACTAATAACGCCATATTGGCGCCACTTTCCCTCGTCAATTTTTGTCATAAACTCCTATTTTATTGAATATCAACGAGATACTGTTTTTGGTACGCTTCTTGTTTTATATGGAGTCGGAAACGAAAATTAAAAACAAAACAATGGAGGTGTTAAAATGACAATCGTACGTTGTAACCCAAACAGAGTTCTTGCTGAAATGGGCCGCGATACAGATTCAGTCTTCAATTCGTTTTTCAATTTCCCATCGCTTCGCTCATCAGACAACTGGTCTTTTGTCCCACCGGTGGATATTGTTGAAGAAACGGATCAGACGAAAATCGTCGCGGAAATTCCCGGAATGGAAAAAGAGGATATCAAAATATTCGTAGAAAATGACGTGCTCACCATTTCCGGGGAGAAGAAGCAGGCGTTCGAGAAGAGAGAAGATGCCAATTGCGTCAGATGTGAGCTTCAGGCCGGCTCTTTCTCAAGGTCCTTCACTCTGCCCGAGCATATTGACTCGGAAAAGATCACGGCCGACTATAAGAATGGACTTCTGACCATTATGCTTCCGAAGACAGAGAAGAGTAAACCGAAAGAAATCAAAGTGGCAGTTAAATAATTACTTGACCTCTTCGGGCGATTGGTAATTCGAAACTGGGCGGGTCTTGAGATTCGCCCAGTTTTTCTCGAGAAGAGATGAAACTGAAAGGATGATTTATATGAGTAAAATAATAGGCATTGATTTAGGGACCACTAACTCCTGTGTGGCGGTGATCGAGGGACAGGCCCCCATAGTGATAGCTAATTCAGAAGGTAGCCGGACGACGCCATCGGTAGTCGCGATCGATAAGAACGGCGAGCGGCTTGTTGGTCAGGTAGCGAAGAGGCAGGCTGTGACCAACCCGCTGAATACGATTTTCTCGGTTAAGCGGTTTATGGGAAGGAAGTTTGGAGAAGTGAGAGAAGAAACCAAGAACTTCCCTTATAAAGTGTCATCAAATGGCCAGAATGATGCAGTGATCGAAATGACCGGCAAGCAATATTCTCCGCCGGAAATTTCGGCCATGATTTTGACCAAGATGAAGAAGACCGCCGAGGATTATCTTGGCCAGAAAGTGACTGAGGCCGTTATTACGGTGCCGGCCTATTTTAATGATAGACAGCGTCAGGCGACCAAAGATGCCGGTCGAATCGCTGGGCTTGATGTAAAGAGGATAATCAACGAGCCGACCGCCGCGGCGTTGGCATACGGTCTTGATAAGAAAAAGACCGGCAAAATAGCAGTCTATGATTTGGGAGGAGGGACATTTGATATCTCGATTCTGGAGCTGTCGGATGGCGTTTTCGAGGTTCTTTCTACCAACGGCGATACGCATCTTGGCGGCGATGATTTTGACAAGAGAATAATCGATTGGCTGGTTTCGGAATTCAAAAAGTCAGACGGTATTGATCTATCCAGAGACCCGATGGCGCTTCAGAGGTTGAAAGAAGCGGCTGAAAAGGCCAAAATAGAGCTGTCTTCAACGATGGAAACCAGTATCAATCTGCCCTTTGTCACGGCTGATCAAAATGGCCCCAGACATCTCAACGTCAGTCTTACGCGGGCCAAATTTGAGCAGTTGGTTGATGATCTTCTGGAAAGAAGCATCGGCCCCTGTCGAAAAGCTATTACTGACGCCAAAGTCCAGTTCGCAGATATTCAGGAAGTGGTCCTTGTCGGCGGCATGACCCGGATGCCGAAAGTTATTGAAATTGTGAGGAAGTTGTTTGGCAAGGAACCAAACCGTTCGGTCAATCCGGATGAGGTTGTCGCCGTCGGCGCCGCCATTCAGGGCGGAGTTTTGACCGGGGATGTCAAAGATGTGCTTTTGCTTGATGTCACCCCGCTGTCGCTCGGAATTGAAACACTCGGCGGAGTGACTACCCACTTGATAGAGCGCAATACAACCATTCCGACTCGAAAGTCGCAGACATTCAGCACTGCCGCCGACAGTCAGACTGCGGTTGATGTCCACGTTCTTCAGGGCGAGCGCGAGATGGCTATTGACAACAAGACAATTGGTAAGTTCATTCTTGATGGAATACTGTCGGCGCCGCGGGGTATTCCCCAAATAGAGGTTACTTTCGATATTGACGCCAATGGCATTCTAAATGTGACCGCGAAAGACCTTGCGACCGGCAAAGCGCAGAATGTGAAAATTGAGGCCTCATCCGGATTATCCGAAGCGGATATAAAGAAGATGGTGAATGACGCCAAAGCGCATGAGACTGAAGACAAAGAGAAGAGACATCGGGTTGACATTCACAATAATGCAGACACCGCTGTTTTTCAGGCCGAGAAAAATCTGAAAGAGTATGGTGAAAAGTTGGATGCTGACAATAGGGCCAAGATTGAGGCCGGTATTAATCGGGTTAAAGAGGCGATGAAGACTGATAATCTGCCGGAAATGGAATCATCGGTAGATGCCCTCAACCAGCTCTGGCATGCCGCCGCGGCGACGATGTATCAGAAGTCCGGCGGGAGTGCATCACCGGGCGCCGGCCAAAGCGAAGGGGCATCGAATGAAAAACCGGCAGGGGATAAGACGGTTGATGCTGATTATGAGGTGGTGAATTAATCCAATTCTTGAATCCGGGCATTGTAGTGGCGTCTCGCGAGACGCCACTACAGAATGTCATAGCGGAATTGTATAATATGTATGGCGAAGGATTTTTATATTGCACTCGGTGTGGCGGAAAATGCCACTCAGGATGATATAAAAAAGGCATTTCGCAAGCTTGCCAAACAATATCATCCTGACCGCAATAAAGGGGATAAGGCGGCCGAGAATAAATTCAAGGACATATCGGAAGCGTATGATGTACTGAGCGATCAGCAGAAACGTCAGCAGTATGACATGATGCGCCGATATGGCGGATTTGATCCTCGGCAGGCGCAAGGGGGACAAGGATTTGACCCGTCGCAATTCCAGCAACATTTTCGATTTGAGGATCAGGGAGGGTTCGGGTCTTTTGCCGACATTTTTAGTTCTATCTTCGGCGATGAGGATATTTTTGAGGGAAGAAGAGGGAGCAAGCCGAGAAAGTCGCGCGGGAGTGATCTGGCCCTGGGGCTTGATATCAGTTTCGATGAATCGATAGCGGGAACGAGCAAAACGATAGGGCTGAATAAACCGGAAGCGTGCGAGATTTGCGGCGGTTCCGGCGCGGAGCCGGGGAGCGGGCAGACAGTATGTTCGCAATGCAATGGCAGGGGAATGGTGAATTATTCGCAGGGGCAATTTGCGGTA
The DNA here is from genome assembly GCA_964498015.1 of uncultured Ignavibacteriaceae bacterium. Lineage (GTDB taxonomy): Bacteria > Zixibacteria > MSB-5A5 > GN15 > PGXB01 > CAWEZN01. Next base: position 1,795 of record CAZCFT010000115.1, on the reverse strand, counting down.
TCGCGTCCATGCCCGCGTTGTCTCGGCAAGGGGGTACTTCCGGGTAAACCATGCCATAACTGCAAAGGCGCCGGACAGGTCAAGACGCGCAAGAAGATAAAAATCAAGATACCGGCAGGTATTGAAAATGGCGGCCAAATCCGCCTGCGGGGGATGGGAAATCCCGGAACCAATGGTGGGCAGAATGGAGATATAATTGTGACCGTAGATGTGAAAGGGCATCAGCAATTCGAACGGAAGGGGAATGATATCTACACCAAAGTTTCGATATCGTACCCTCAGGCGGCGTTGGGGTGCAAAGTAGGCGTGAAGACGTTGTCTAAAGAAATCAATTTGAGCATTCCGGCCGGTACAACTCATGGGACGCTTCTCCGACTGAAGGGACTGGGGCTGGCAGTTAATGGCGCCCAAGGGGACGAGTATGTGGTGGTAAATATTGATGTACCGAAGAATCTGACGGCGAAGCAGAAGGAGTTGCTGGAGGAGCTGGGGAAGACGATGTGATGGCTGAGTTTGGGTTTGATTGAAATCATTGCATTTCTTAGGGACACAAGGGGTTGCGCCTTTCCCCAATTTCAAACGAAGCCGTGAAGAGTTCGATAATTGAATGTCAGACAATGAGTTGGGCAATTTCGGGTTTGATTTTTCAATTTTAACAAACTGTAATTTGAGAACAAAATCATTCCGATAGGTCGTTGGCGGGGAGGGGATTGGAAGGGGCGGGCATGATGAATTTATATGCAAAATTGATGGGTTCCTTTCGATGTCTTCTCCTATGATATTAGAAGAGATTAGATTCTTTGGCGGGTGATTCAAAGCCATGGTTTGATTTCTTGCGGGTCATGTATAGGCACAAATATATCCTCTTCTATATATAGGCCTCTGTGTAAATCACCATTGAAGTTGCAGTGATTTTGGGGCGCGGGGGGAGGGGGGGAAATTATATTTATTTTTGGCCGGAGAAATAAGCGCAACTGTGAGAGTCAAATTTGGCAGCCAGTGCGGAAAATCCCACCCGATGGGTGGGTTACAAGTTGGTAAGAATTGGCAACCTCCTATGGGTGCAAAACGTCACGAAGCGGGCTCGACCGTCATGATCATAATGCCTGAGATTCATGGTAAATTATATATCATATATGTTTGCTTTGTCAATCATACATCGAAGTCATCTTGATAAATCCCACCCGTTGGGTGGGTTACCGGGTTTTTGGCAAGATGATGTTTAAAGAAGCACGCCTTGAAAAAAATTAATAAAGGAGATCAAATAACATATTACTCAATATATCGTCATAAATATAATTGCCAACATATAATATAACGTTTGTCCCAGCGCTTGGTTCCCTTGATTGTGGCAAAAAAGAAGCATGGTGGGTTAATGCTGTCTCTGCTATCGGGTTGCGAGGTAAATAGGATACCATCCAACTCCCGTTAATAGATTTTCGGAATCAGACGCCGGGTTGATTTTGCATAATTGATATATTCGTCGCCGAGGGACTGTATCAGCGCTTTCTCCTCGAGACCGATTCGATATATGAAGGCCGCCGTTATTGGAATGAATATAACAAGTACGCTCAGCCAATTTGAAAATGAAAGACCCAGCCCAAGAAATGAGAGGAGAGATCCGGAGTATGCCGGGTGGCGAACAAATTTGTAAATGCCCCGATCTATGATCCGGTGGTCTTTGGCGACATTAATATCCACCGTGAAAAATTTCCCGAGGGTTAGAATGGCAACCCACCTGATAACCAGACCTGACACAATCAATAGAAGCCCAAGCAGGAAAATCCAATACCCG
>CAZCFT010000114.1:0-6992 GCA_964498015.1 uncultured Ignavibacteriaceae bacterium | reverse complement strand
AATCTCTTTGATTTGTTCCGCGATTCGCTTGGCAATGTCTGCTCCACGGCTCAGAATGCCTATAAGAACAAGAGTCTCCGCACCGCTATTTTTCTCCAGTATTTCGTGCGATATCCGAGTGATGGCGCGAGCGATTCCTCTCTCATCAAGCGCTGTTTCAATTTGTTCCGTAGCCAAAAGCGCCTCCTGTTGGACAAAATATTTCTGATTCCAAGTAATTGAGGAAAAAATGAAATTTTGATTCAATGCAAAACTTCTGATATGTCTGATATGAATGGCGAGCCAGTCTCATTTCTTCCTTTAGCCGTCTCTCTGAACGGCCTTAAAAGGTGAAAAACCAAAACGATTATATCAAAATTTTTCAGCCCGTCAAGACATTTTTGCGGACTTCAAGTAAATATTTAACTCTGAGTTGTAATTATAATAACATGAATAGATTATAATCGCGAATTGAATTTTATGTTGTGAATTAGGTCGCCCTCACTGAAATATTTCACCGTCCCGAAATGCTCCAACTGATAGGAAACTGCCTCGGGCTGAGATAAATATTGAAAGTAATTCTTCGATGTGAAAAATTCTTTCTTGCCGACTGCGCACTCAACCTGGCCATCATTTAAAGCAATAATTTCATCGGCCAGTTCAAAAATGATATTCCCGTAGTGCGAGGCAATGACAATACCAACTCCCATTCTTCTTAAATTCTTCGCCATTTTCTTAAATAACTCTATGCCCTCGTAATCAAGACCGCACGTCGGCTCGTCAAAAAATATAAACGAGGGAACCAGCGATAAGATGGTTCCAAATGCCAGTCTTCTTTTCTCGCCGCCGGATAATGTAAATGGATCGCGAGCTGAGAATTTTACTTTTGAAAGGCCTATCAGATTATAACAATTGTCGGCGATTTCATCAACAGATGGAAGATGCAGATTCTCGGCGCCAAATCGAATTTCTTTATCGACGGTATCAAGGAAAAATTGTCTTTCCGGATGCTGAAATGATACCGCCAGAGTACCGGATTTCGGCTCAAAACCAGTGTGATTTATCCCACCTTCTTTCGGGCTGAGAAGCCCAGCCATCAGCTGAATGAGAGTGCTCTTGCCGCTTCCTGAAGGACCGACTATACCGTATAGGCCTGTATTCTTGACATTCAGGTTGATATTTTTCAGCGAAAAAATATCCGTATCGTCATAAGAAAACGATATATTTGTTAGCGAGATTGATTTGATAATTTCTGTCTGTTCTCCGTTAGAGTAATCATCTTTCTCAAGATTCATTGCGCTCGGCCTTATCCGATATCTTAGAGGAATGCTGATTCCAGCCTGTTGACAAAGATCAGCGTCAGAGAATATTTCATCAGGGTTGCTGTCGCGGAGCGCTTTGCCATCTTTCAAGACAATCAGCCTCTTATAGTCAAGCGTCACGTGGGAGAATTGGGTAATTCTAATAATCGTGAGGTCATCGACACGATCCAAGAGCTTTCGTATGGCCGCATCAAGGAGTCTCTTGCCGGACTCGTCAAGGTAGGAACCGGGTTCATCGAGAATTAAAATCTCTGGCCGAGCAACCATCACCGACGCCAGGGCAAGTTTCTGTTTTTCCCCGCCTGAAAGCTCAGAAGTCAGCGGATGGCGATAAGCAAAAAGACCGAAATACTCCAAAGCATCATCCACTCGCTCTTTTATTTCAGGATGTCCGACATTTTGATTCTCAAGGGAAAAAGCCACCTCCCGCTCAACCGTGGTAGCCACAAGCTGATTGTCGGGATTCTGAAAGACCAGACTCACAATTCGTTTGAGCGCCTTTCTGTCCGAGTCAGAAATCGGATTATAGCCATTAACAGAAATAGATCCCTCAGCCGGCTTCAGAATCCCATTGACAAGAAGAGCCAATGTAGTTTTTCCTGAGCCATTGTTCCCGACTACGGCCACTTTTTCGCCTGAAGTAATCGTGAGCGAAATATCGTCTATTGCGCTGACGCCATCAGGATATGTATATGATACATTTTTAAATTCTATCATAAAAAAACCGCCGTGGTTAATAAATGCCGACGGCGGAAATAGTCAATTCAATATATTCAGTTCTTATAGCAGACATCAAGTTCCCTGACCGCCTTAACCTCATCCAGTCGCCGCACCGGAGTATTGTAGGGGGCGTGATGCAATTTTTCGGGCTCCATCTCAGCCTCTTTGGAAATCTCAATCAGCGCCGCTACAAAAGCTTCAAGAGTCTCTCTGCTTTCCGTCTCGGTAGGCTCAATCATGAATGCTTCAGGAACAATAAGCGGGAAATAGACCGTCGGAGCATGAAAGCCATAATCCAGAAGTCTCTTGGCGATGTCCAGCGCTTTGGCTCCCATTTTCTTCTGGCGACTGCAGGAAAGGACAAATTCGTGCTGACAGGGCCGATCGTATGGAATGTCAAAATAATCAGCCAACAATGCTTTTAGATAATTTGCATTTATAATAGCATTATCCGAGACCCGTCGCAATCCCCTCTCGCCAAGCATTCTGATATAGGCATAAGCGCGAACATCATTAGCGAAATTTCCATAAAAAGCATGAACCCTGCCAATAGATTTGGGGCGGTCGTAGTCCAGAAAAAGACGATTTTCCTTCGGATGATGGGAAATCACCGGCGCCGGCAAATAATCGGATAAATGCTTCACTACCCCGATTCCTCCCGCTCCGGGACCGCCGCCGCCGTGCGGGGTGGAAAATGTCTTATGCAGATTAAAATGCAGAATATCAAAACCTATCTTTCCCGGCCTGACAATTCCCAGCTGAGCGTTGAGATTGGCGCCATCCATATACAACAGGGCTCCTTTAGAATGAACTATGTGGGCTATTTTCTCAATTTCAGATTCAAACAGTCCGAGTGTGTTCGGATTTGTGAGCATCAATGCGGCGGTGTCCGGATCGACGGCAGAGGCCACTGTCTCAGGAGAAATGATACCATTCTCATTCGATTTGACTTGCACGGCCTTATAGCCGGCCATGCTTGCTGAGGCCGGATTGGTGCCGTGTGCCGAATCGGGAATCAGGATTTTCTTCCGAGGATTTCCTTTGTCTTTATGATAAGCGCGGACAATTAGCAGACCGGTAAATTCCCCCTGGGCGCCGGCCACAGGTTGGAGAGAGACAGCATCAAATCCCGAAATTTCCTTGAGATATTCCTCGAGTTCATACATTATTTGAAGCGAACCCGCCGCGGCGCCGCAGGGCGCCAGCGGATGCTGATTCACAAATCCTTCAAATGATGCGGCCTTGTCATTCAGTTTGGGATTATATTTCATTGTACATGATCCGAGGGGATAAAATCCCTTATCAATATGATGATTTTTCACCGACAGACCAATAAAATGTCTCATCACTTCGCCTTCGGTAACCTCCGGCAAGGCAGGGTCTTTCACTCGTCGATATTTCGCCGGTATAAGGGACAGAAGCTCTTCCTCACTTTGCGAGGTTTCGGGCAGAGTTACTCCAATTCTCCCTGTCCGCGATTTTTCGTAGATCAATATGTTTTCGCTCATAGTACAAAATAAACGATTATTTTACGCTATCCGGCTTGGGAGGGTTTTTCAGCTTCTCAATTTGCTGTGTGGCATAAGCCGTATCGCCGCTTTCGGGATGGTTCTTAAGAAAGCTTTCAAATGCCTGAATGGCCATAGTTGTATCCCCTTTCTGCTTGTGGACAACGGCAATCCACAATTCGGCATCTGCGGCCTGCCCGGTACCCGGGAATTTTTCCATTATTTTTTTGAATTCGACCAGCGCTTCATCATACTTTTTGTCGCGCCTTTTGATATCGGCCATTAATGCCATAGCGCTATCTGTGCGAAGCTCCTTATTGTCCGGGTCGGCGGCAACCACTTTGGCAAAATATGATTCCGCCTCCGGATACATGCCACGATCGGAATATTTCTCGCCGATTCGATAATTTAACTCGGCGCTTGGGGCCGAATCAGCCTTCTTTAGAAAATAATCAAGCGTGTTGACGCCCCTCAGATAGCCGTTGATTGTCTCCATAAACTCATCGGGGGGTAAATATCCGCCGATACGATCAATTTCGGAACCATCAGCATTCATCAGTACAACTGTGGGATATCCCCTAACTTTATAAAGCTGTGCCGTGACAGTGTCCTTCTCGGCATTTATTTTGGCAAATACCAGATTTTGAGACATGGCAATCACCGCTGAATCGACAAATGTCACGGTGTCGAGCCGTTTGCACCATGTGCACCAGTCGGTATTAAAATCAATAATTAATTTCTGCCCTTTATCCTGAGCAAGTTTCAATCCGCTTTGATAATCAGTAGCGAAATTGATTTGAGTCGGAGCGACTATTGGTTCTTCCTTCTTGCCACATCCGCCCAGGATAATGAACAGGAGGACCGACAAAAGAATAATCGGCATAACTCCGAAAACCAAATTCTTTTTCATATTTTCTCCATTCCTTTTATTAATATTATTAAATCCTTTTTGATGGAAGTCAGCTCTCTTTCTGCAAAACAGGATTAGGATAATGAAATTTCCCGAGGGCGTTAATCAGATTCTCTATTTCGACATTGGTTCTCTTTTCGGTTACCGCGACCAAGAGTCCATTCTTCATTGTGGGGTAGAATCTCCCAAGGTCGATACCGGGCAGGATACTATTCATCTCAATCACGCTATCAATAAGCTCCTTGGCCGGGATGGGCGTTCTGACTACCGTTTCTCGAATAAAGCTCCCCTTGAAATAAGGGGCAAATCCGGGGATTGAATAAATCATCTCGGCGGTTTTATGGGTTTTTTCCATATTCAACAAGGCCACTTTTTTCAGCCCCTGTTTTCCCATTAAAGACAAATAGACTGTAGCGGCGGTCGCGCACAGCGCCTGATTGGTGCAAATATTTGAGCTTGCCTTTTCTCTGCGAATGTGTTGTTCGCGGGTTTGAAGAGTTAACACGAATCCCGATCTGCCGGTTTCGTCAATCGTACGAGCCGCCAATCGACCCGGAACGAGTCGCACCAGTTCTTTTCTTACAGCAAAAAATCCCAGTAGCGGTCCGCCGAAATTCAGAGGAATCCCCAGAGGCTGTCCCTCGCCTATAACAATATCCGCTCCCGAATCGGCGGGTGTCTTCAATAAGGCCGCCGCTATAGGATCGACCGCCGCTATCATGAGTCCGCCCGCCTTATGGATCAGCTCTGCGCCGATTTCAATATCTTCAATTAGACCGAAAAAATTTGGCTGTGAAAGAACCAACCCCGCGCTCTTATCATTGATTAATCCGGCCAGCCTCCCTAAATCAGTCACACCATCCTTATGGGGAACTGATGTTATTTCAATATCAAGTCCGGAAAGATATGTCCTAACTACGTCTCGAAACAGCGGGTTGACTGTTTCAGAAATAAGAATTCTATTTCTTTTTGTCTGGTTGACCGCCAGATGCGCCACCTCGGCGCAGGCCGAAGCGCCGTCGTACATCGACGCATTAGCGACGGCCATCCCCGTGAGACGGCAAATATGAGTCTGAAATTCATAAATCGCCTGGAGCGTGCCCTGTGAGACTTCGGCTTGATACGGGGTATAGGCAGTAACAAATTCCGGGCGGCTCAAGATTGTCGCCATAGCGGAAGGGATGAAATGATCATAGACGCCGCCACCCGCGAAGATAATGAGGTCGGATTTATTTTTGCGGGCGGTGTTTTCCATCTCCCTCAAAAGCTCCATCTCAGAAAGAGGCTCAGGGAGTTTCAATGGCGTCCTAAGACGAAGATTCTGCGGCACCGGTTTAAGCAATTCCTCAATGCCTGTGACGCCGATTTTTCGGAACATGATGCGGCGGTCATCATCGGTATTAGGTATATATGGCATATCTCAAAATCTATGTGGCGCTATTCGACTAATTTGCGATATTCAGAGGGCGGCAGAAGCTTATCCATTTCGCCGGGATCATTTATCCTAATTTTTATCATCCAGCCTAAACCGTAAGGGTCGCGATTGACCGCCATCGGATCGCCTTCGAGGATGGGATTAATCTCGAGCACTTCGCCCGATACAGGCGCGAAAAGCTCCGAGACGGCCTTTACAGCCTCAATCGTACCAAATGCCTGCATTGCCTTTACTCTGGAGCCAACAGAGGGGAGTTCCACAAAGACAACATCGCCAAGCTCTCCCTGCGCGTAGTCAGTTACTCCAATGGCGGCGATTTCGCCCTCCAGCTTAACCCATTCATGTTCAGACGTATATTTAAGGTTATCTGGTATATTCAACTTTGACCTCCGATTTATTTATTTCCATCTATAATCTTTGTTACTTCAGATTCGGTCTGTCGGATTTTCTCATTCATTTTCTGAATAAATGATGTATCAAAGTCTCCGGATATAAAATCAGGATGATTGAAAATTTTCCTATGGAACCCGACAGTAGTTGGAATTCCCTCAATAATAAATTCTTCAAGCGCATATTTCATCTTGTCAATTGCTTCCTGACGCGTCTGTGCCCTCACAATCAATTTGGCAATCATCGAATCATAAAAGGGAGTAATAACATATTTTGCGTACGCGGCAGTATCGACCCGAACGCCATGACCTCCCGGAACATGAAAAGAAGTAATTTCTCCGGGCGCCGGGCGAAAATCTTTCTCAGGGTCTTCGGCGTTGATTCGGCATTCGATGGCATGCCATTTCATCACTATATCTTCCTGTCTATATCTCAGCTTCTCCCCCGCCGCAACACGAATCTGTTCCTTAACAAGGTCAATTTCGGTGGCTTCTTCAGTGATGGCATGCTCCACCTGGATACGAGTATTCATTTCCATGAAATAGAAATTCAGATCGGCATCAACAAGAAACTCAATCGTTCCGGCGCCAAGATAGCGAATTGCCGCGGCTCCCAGAACCGCCGTTCGTCCCATTAGGGCGCGAAGCTCAGGGGTGATTATAGGGGAAGGGCACTCTTCGACGAGCTTCTGGTGACGTCTTTGGATACTGCAATCACGTTCGCCAAAA
>CAZCFT010000113.1:0-7040 GCA_964498015.1 uncultured Ignavibacteriaceae bacterium | reverse complement strand
CGACCGCCGCGCTGGCGAGTATCAACATTGGAATTCATCCTGACCACGCTGTTTTGCAAACCGACTATTTGTTCGAATCCCCTGACCGGCATGACTCTGAGATCATTGCCGGAGACAATATTCATTGTCGTTGTTTTATCCTTTATTATCATTGGTCTTTCGGCGGTGACAACAATCGTTTTGCCCAATTCTAATGCTTTCTTGGAAAGGGCAAAATCGCGATAGCTGGTCAAGTCAATTGAAACACCGATATTGGTGACTTCCACCGGCGCAAAACCGATGAGCGATGCCTGGACAGTGTATGTCCCAACCGGGACATTCAGGATGAAATACTCTCCATTATCGTTCGTCAAGGCGCCTATTTTGGTACCCACAATTGAAACGGCGACGCCCGGGAGAGCTTCTCCCGTTTCCTCATTGATGATTTTCCCGGAAATTTTGCCGACCGTCCCCGCCAAGACGGAGGGTGGGAAGGTCAACAATAACGCCGGAATAATCATCATCACCGAGATAAAAATTTTCTTTTTCAATTCCTCTATCCTCCAATAGGTTTAAAAGGTTAAGATTTTAGGGAAAGTATCTTTTCCTTTCACCTCCTTGTGTAGCAGTTAGAAAGTTGTATCCATTCAATTTTGTCTTCCATTTTGCATTCAAGCCTCAACATGGCTCAATATTGAAAATCCGGCGTCTGACGGATGGCCATATTTGCATTCTCGCAATAGCTTGAATGAAAATATATAATTTCTACTGCACTAATAGCTTAGATATTTGGATATTCCGTGTCAACAAAAAAACAATCCGATCGTTAGGCAATTTTCATTCTTTTCTATTGCACAAAAATCGGACAATTTGGCAATAACTTAAGCGTATTGCCTGATTTTTGCTACGGCTGATTCTATTGTTGAAAGGGCCTTATTGATATTTTCGATGGAGTTGGCATAGGAAAATCTCATATACCCCTCCCCAAAATCACCGAAGGCGGTCCCGGAAAGGGCGGCAATGCCGAATTCATCAAGAAGATAATCGGCCAATTTTTTTGATTTCCAACCTGTCCCGGTGATATTAGGAAAAGCATAAAATGCCCCGAGAGGTTTCTTACAGGAGATACCATCAATTTTATTCAGACCGCCTACGATCACATCGCGGCGCTTCTTAAACTCGGCCACCATCTTATTTGATTCATCTTGAGGGCCTGTGATGGCGGCGCCCATGGCGATTTGAGCATAGGAGGCCGTACAGGAAACCGAATTAGTGGCCAACCGCGAGACATGGGTGGCAAGCGTTTCTTCCATTACGCCATACCCAAGCCGCCAACCGGTCATAGCATAGGCTTTCGACATGCCATCAAGTATGATCGTCCGCTCGAATGCGCCGGGAAATTGAGTCACCGATTCAAATCTGGCTTCGTAAATAATGCGAGCATAAATCTCATCGGAAAGAATCCAGATATCTTTCTCAACGGCAAGTTTCGCAATTTCCCGCAGGTCTTCATGAGTAAGAACCCCGCCGGTGGGATTCTGAGGAGAATTAATAATCATCAGTTTGGTCTTCGGTGTGATGAGTGACTTGAGTTCTTTCACATCTAAACGAAAATCGTTGACTTCTCGCAGAGGAAGGGGGACTGCTTTGGCGCCCACGAATTTGATGACAGATTCATATATGGGGAATCCAGGATTCGGATAGATAACTTCATCACCCTCGTCAACCAGAGCAAGAATAATAAAAAACATGATCGGCTTACCGCCGGGAGTGATGACCACCTGATTTGGATTGGACTTAATCCCACGAGTTCTATTGATTTCCTCGGAAATTATTTTCCGTATATCAGGATATCCAGCCGAGGGATTATAATGAGTATAACCATCCCGAATTGCCTTAATGGCCGCTTCACAGATGTATCCGGGAGTATTAAAATCAGGCTCACCGATTTCCAGATGAATGACTTCTCTGCCCTGAGCCTCAAGTCCACGGGCGCGAGCCAAAACCTCAAAAGCTGATTCAGTGCCAAGACGTTTCATTCTTTGAGCGTAGCGCATTTCTATCTCCTGCTATTCATTACCGACCAAAAAAGTTTATAATTAGCGAATCTTCAGTAAAGTCCGAGCCCGGTCTGCTATAAACTCGGCCGCCAATTCGAATTCCTTCACCAATTGCCACGGCAATCCTGATTCGCCGAATCGGTCATTCACGCCAATCATATCGAACGGGATCGCCCTCCCAACTGAAGAAGCGGCCTTCATCACCACAGCCGCCACTTGATTTCCAAGCCCACCGACCTGATGCTCCTCAGCCGTTATAATGGCTTTGGTTTCTCTTGCGGCTTTAATAATAGCGTTCTTGTCTATCGGTTTGAGAGTATGCAGATTTATGACTCTGGTCTCGATATTGTAATCTGTTTTCAAAATCCAGGCTGCACGCAAGGCCTCTGCCGCCTCGGGCCCGCACGAAATAATAGTCAAGTTCTCATTTTCATCTTTGTATTCGGTTGAAAGCTTAATTTCGAACGCTTCTTTGAAATTTTCTTTCTCTCCGCGAAAACGATAGATATTGGCCATGCCAAATTTGAATGGCGTACTCTCGCTTGATACAACCGGAGTCGCCTCGCGAGCAAAGCGGATATATTTCGGTCCGACAATATCAAAAAGCATCGCCTTTGTCATTTTCTTGGTTTCAATGGAATCGATCGGCGAACCGACTCTCATATTTGGCAGGCCGCACATCTGGAATAATGATTCCAACTCTTGATGAGTGGCCCCGTCCGGACCCACCGAGATTCCGCCATGAGCGCCAACAATCAGGACATTAAAATCACCATAGCAAACCGAGACTCGCAGTTGGTCAAGATTCCGAGCCGAACTGAAAACTCCATAGGTCCCGAACACGGGCAGTTTTCCTTCTTTAGCCAATCCCGCGGCCACGGTTGTTCCGCCCTGCTCTGCTACCCCTACAGAAATCCAGCGATTTTTGCGCTCGGGATTCTTCTTATAAAATCCGGAGATTGTTATCGAATCGGAAATATCCGCGCCGATGCAGACAATCCTCTCGTCACCGCCATATTCTTCCAAAGCCCGACCCATTCCTTTACGGGTTGGATCCATTTCGACTTTCATATTATTCTGCTTGTTCCACCAGAAGTCGCGCGAAAATTTAGGCATCTTGGAATTAAGCTTCTTTTCCACTGAAGCCTGATAATCGCTTCCGATCTTGAAGAATTTCTGAAGATCAAACCGATCTGACAGCCCGAGTTCAGACAGAGCTTTCTCCATCTCTTGACGGTTGGGAGGCTTGCCATGCCAGCCGACTACATTTTCCATAAAGCTGACGCCTTTTCCTTTTGTCGTGCGAGCGAGGATGAGTGTGGGTTTATCCTTGGAAGCCTGCGCCTTCTCAAGCGCATTTAATATCTGGGGAATATTATGCCCGTCAATGTCGATGACATCCCATTTGAAAGCCAAGTACTTATCTCTTAACGGATCGATAGATTGGACTTCCTCGACCTTACCATCAATCTGGAGACCGTTAAAATCGATAATGTTGATTAAATTGTTCAACTTAAAATTACCGGCCTCCATTACCGCTTCCCAGATTGAACCTTCCTGATGTTCGCCATCCGAAGTAATCGCAAACACATGGTGGCTTTTCTTGTCAAGCTTGGCCGCCAGGGCGACCCCCACGGCTACTGACAGCCCCTGGCCAAGCGAGCCTGAGGAAATCTCAACGCCGCCCAATTCTTTGCGGTGAGGATGTCCTTGAAAAGGCGACCCCAGCATCCGCAATTTCGCCAATTCCTCCTCGGGGAAATATCCAGAAACCGCCAGAGATACATATAATGCCGGAGCCTTATGACCGGCCGACCAGATGATGCGATCACGATCTTCCCATAATGGATTCTTGGGATCATGTCTGGCAACTTTCAGGTATAAGCAGGATAAGATATCCATCATAGAAAGCGTTCCGCCAGAATGCCCTGACGCCCCGGAACAGAGCGAAATCATATCCAGCCCGCGCATGTAGTTGGCGCGTTCTTTCAATTCCTCTATGGCAAAATCCTTTATTACCTTGCCGGTCTTTGAATCAAGAAGTGGCATTTTACCTCCAGACCATCAAGTTTGTGAATTTTTTAACATAATTACCACAAATATATTAATTTAGCGGTCAAAGTCAACCCCTTTTGAAGCCAGCTTGGCGATGATTTTTTCGACCTTCATAACAAGCGAATCAAGCGATTTATTATTAATAATGATATAGTCGGCGAATCTTTTCTGAGCGGAAAAAGGAATTTGAGACTTAATCCGCAACCTTGATTCAGTTTCAGTGTATCCAGTCTTTTTCAAACGGCCCACTCGAACCTTCTCATCTGCATGGACTAAGATCGTATAATCAACTTTATTCTGCCATCCCCAGTCGATCAGGAGAGCGGCGTCAACAACAACAAGAGTATTGTTCTTGACCGCCTGTCTGGTTCGTCTGGCCAGCTCTTTCAAGAGAGAGGGATGGATTATTGAATTGAGTCTGCGCTTATTCTTTTCAGATGAAAATGCCATTTCCCCGAGCCTCCGCCGCCTTAAACGACCAGATTTTGATATTATTGTCGGACCGAAAACTTTGACCAATCGGCGCAGAATGTTTGAATTATTATTCACAACTTCCTTCCCAATTTTGTCCGCTGATATGACAGTGGCCCCAAATTTCTTGAATATCCCGGCGACTTCCGTCTTGCCGGAACCGATTTGACCCGTGATTCCGATTATCATTGGATTAATTCTATGACTCTAATGTGCATCCAACCAATTCGAGCCTGTACCAATTTCAGCCACGACCGGAACCCGAAGCTTAACCGCCTTTTCCATCCCATCTTTCACAATTGTCTTTAATTCCTGAAGCTCGCTCTTGTGTGCGTCAAATACAAGTTCATCATGCACCTGAAGAATCATTTTTGATTTCATATTTTTTATTCTATCGAAAATATGAATCATAGCGACCTTAATCATATCTGCCGCGGTGCCCTGTATCGGCGTGTTGATAGCCGTCCTTTCGGCAAATTGACGAATCTGAAAATTCTTTGCATTTATTTCGGGAAGGTATCTGATTCTATTGAACAATGTGGTCACATATCCATTTTGCCGAGCTGAATCAATAGTACTGTCAATATATCTCTTGATCCCCGGGTAACGGGAAAAATAGGTGTCGATAAATTCCTTTGATTGGGCGACATCGAGTTCAGTCTGCCGAGAAAGCCCAAAGGCCGTCACACCATAAATCACAGCGAAGTTCGCCGTCTTGGCGGAGCGGCGCATTTCCGGCGTTACATTCTTAATGTCCGCGCCAAAAACCTCAGCGGCCGTTCGGGCATGAATATCTTCATTGTTCTCAAAGGCCTCTATCAATTTCTTATCTTCTGAAAAATGTGCCAGGATGCGCAATTCAATCTGCGAATAATCGGCTGACATCAGCAAATAATCCTCATCCCTGGGTATAAATGCTTTTCGGATTCGTCGCCCGATTTCACTGCGGATCGGGATATTTTGAAGATTGGGATCGGTCGATGACAATCGCCCGGTGGCGGCGATGGTCTGATTAAAGGAGGTATGCACCCGACCTGTTCCCTCATTTATCAGTTTCGGGATGGCATCAATGTATGTGTTCTTTAGTTTTACCGATTGGCGATAATCGAGAATCAGGCGCGGCAGATCATGCACTGCGGCCAGTTCTTCTAAAACCTTCACGTCCGTGGCGAAATTGGTTTTTTTAGCTGTTTTCCCCCTGGTTGGAAGTTTCAATTTTTCAAACAGAATTTTCGACAGCTGTTGAGTCGAATTAATATTGAACTCCTGTCCCGCCTCGATATAAATGTTGCGAGTCAATTTTTCCAATTGAACATCAAGCTCCTTAGACATACCTGCCAAATAATCGGGATCTACCCTCACTCCCGCCTCTTCCATCGCGGTCAATACTTCTATTAAAGGGAGTTCGATATTGTAATAGAGATTATTCAGCTTCAACTCATCAATTTTGGGAGCCAGCGCTCCCCTGAGGCGGTAAGTAAAGTCGGCGTCCTCGGCGGAATAAAACGCGGCCTTGTCGATATCAGTCTCGGCAAAGGATATTTGCTTCCTGCCGGAACCGATTAATTCCTCAATCGGTTGCATCCGGTAATTGAAATGCTCGAAGGCCAGATGGTTCAGGCCATGCTGACGACCGGAAGGATTTATGACATAAGACGCAAGCATTGTATCGAATGACACCGGCTCTATATTCAATCCGGTGTGATGGAGGACTTCTAAATCGAATTTTATGTTTTGGCCAAATTTCTGGACTTTATTGTCAGTTAACAGACGGCCAAGCAGTTGAAACCCCTTGTCACGCGGAATATTTCTCTTTTTGTCTCTGTGCCCGATTGGGATGTAATATGCTTTTCCGGCTTCGCCGCATAGTGAAACGCCGACGAGATCGGCGGTCAACGGATCAAGCGAACTGGTTTCAGTATCGATGGCGATCTCGCGCTTTCCGGAAAGCTCATTGACCACTCTTTCCAGATGAGCAATATCGTTTATGCAAATATAATTTGACTGACGCAAAGTCGGCTCCTGAGATATCTCGGATAGAGGAAGTTCGTGATCCAGCCTGCTTTTTTCTTTTGAAAGAAAATCCAGAAGCGAGGAAAATTCGAGCTCAAGAAATAATTTCTTGGCTTTTTCAAAATTAATCTCTCCCCGCTTTAATTTCTCCAGTGAGAATTCGATGGGAACGTGTGTATCCAGGATAACAAGCCTTTTTGACAATTCAGCCTTATCTTTGTTTGCAAGAACTTTTTCCCTCACACCTTTGGCCTTGATCTTTTCAGCGCTTTTCAAGACATTATCAAGAGAGCCAAATTCACTTATAAGAGAGATTGCCGTTTTGGGACCGATCCCGGGAACGCCGGGAACATTGTCCGATGAGTCTCCCATCAGAGCCAACACATCCGCCACTTTTTCCGGAGGCGCGCCAAATTTGGCGATAACCCCTGCGCTGTCCAATTTTTCAGGCGGAAGCGCCCC